>JBHOQZ010000516.1:0-8253 GCA_042408635.1 Chloroflexota bacterium | reverse complement strand
GCCCTCGACGACGACACTCATGGCTCTTCCTCCTGGCCCTTGCCCCGGCCCGATCCGTCGAACGCCAACCTGATGCCAGGCGCGACGCGCGGGTAGCGACCTCGGAGCGCCTCGGCTGGCCACAGTGTCGCACACCGCTCCCCGCCGTGGCTTTGGGCTGCCGGACAGGCCGCACCTACCCGAGCGGGCAGGTGCGGTGCGCCGGCAAGGCGGTCTTGCACCGGTCGCCGGAGACGTGCCTAGATGCAGGCAGCAACCGTCCGCCCGGCCGCGGACCTGCGGTCGGGCGGCACGGCGGACGATCACCGACCGAGGAGTGGGGGAGCATGGAGCTACGCGCGCGCTATCGGGGGTGTCTGCTGGGGCTGGCGACCGGGGACGCGGTGGGGACGACGGTCGAGTTCCGCCCACCGGGCACGTTCCGGCCGCTCACCGACCTGGTCGGCGGCGGACCGTTCAACCTCGCGCCGGGCGAGTGGACCGACGACACCTCGATGGCGCTCTGCCTCGGCGAGAGCCTGATCGAGCGCGGCGGCTTCGACGCGCGCGACCAGACGGAGCGCTACGTACGCTGGTGGAGCACGGCCACCTGAGCAGCACCGGCCGCTGCTACGACATCGGCACCACGGTCTGCGCGGCGCTGCGCGCCTTCGAGGCGACCGGCAACCCCTACGCCGGGCCGAGCGACCCGGATCGAGCGGGAAACGGCTCGCTCATGCGGCTGGCGCCGGTGCCGCTGTTCTACCTGGCCGAGCCGGCCGAGGCGATCGAGCGCGCGGGCGAGAGCTCGCGCACGACCCACAGCGCCCGCACGGCAATCAACGCCTGCCGCTACTTCGCCGGCCTGATCGTGGGCGCACTCCTCGGCCGCCGCAAGGAGGAGTTGCTCGGGGAGCTCTTCAGCCCGGTGCCGGGCTACTGGCAGACGCAGCCACTCACCCCCGAGATCGACGCGAGTGCCCGCGGCTCCTTCAAGCGCCGGCGGCCGCCCGAGATTCGGGGTTCGGGCTACGTCGTCCACTCGCTCGAGGCGGCACTCTGGGCGTTCCACCAGTCGGACAGTTTCGAGGCGGGCTGCCTGCTGGCCGCCAATCTGGGCGAGGACGCGGACACCACCGCCGCCGTCTACGGCCAGCTCGCCGGCGCCTTCTACGGGGAAGCCGGCATCCCCGAGCGGTGGCGCTCTCGGCTCGCCCACCGCGCGCTGATCAAAGCCTACGCCGATCGCCTCCATGCCCGCGCCACCGCGCGCGGGGGAGCCTCGACCGGACCGGGGGAGGGCGAACGATGACGCCGCCCGCCGATCCCCACCCGCGTCAGGACGGCAAGGAGCCTGGGCGGGGCACCGACCATGCCGGCGGACCGCCGGGTTCCCGCCCGGTCGGCGAGGTGCCCGTGGGCACACGGGGGAGCCGGATCCTCCACGACCTCCACGCCGCCGGCGTGGTCGACGCGGACCTCGCCCCGTGGCTGAGCGAATCGCTCCCGGCGCACGGCCCGCTCCCGCCCTAGTCGCGCATCGCGGGGTTGCTGCTGGGCCTGGCGGTCGGGGATGCGCTCGGCAACGGCACCGAGGCGATGACGCCGTCGACCCGCGCGGAGCAGCACGGTCGGATCACGCACTACCTCCCTAACCCGTGCGCCGGGGGTCGACAGGCCGCCCCCTCGGACGACACGCAGCTCACCTTCTACACACTCGACCAGGTGACGCGCGACGGCGGCCTCGACCCGGAGCGCCTGGCGGCCCGCTTTGCCCGCGAGCCGATCTGGATCATCGGCCGCTCGGTCGAGCGGTTCGTGCAGCAGTACCGGGCCGGCGCGCAGCCGTGGTACCGCGCGAGCCAGCCGACGGCCGGCAACGGCGCCCTGATGCGGATCGCGGCCAGCCTGGTGCCCCACCTGCGCCACCCCACGCCCGAGCTCTGGGCCGATGCGGCGCTGGCCGCGCTCGTCACCCACAACGACCGCGCCTCGACGAGCGCCTCGCTGGCGTTCGCCGCCATGCTCTGGGAGCTGCTGGCGCTGCCATCACCCCCGCCGGCCGACTGGTGGGTCGAGCGCTACGTCGCGCTCGCCCGGCCGATCGAGGATGACGCCACGCGCTACCGGCCACGCGGCGGCGCGTTCACGGACTATGCCGGGCCGCTCTGGCCGTTCGTCGCCGAGCGGGTGCCGGCCGCGCGGCGACGCGGGCTGCGCGGGCGGGCGGCGTGCGACGCGTGGCATTCGGGCGCCTATCTGCTCGAGACGGTGCCGAGCCTGCTCTACCTCCTCGCCTGCCTGGCCGACGACCCGGAGGCCGCGATCGTCGAGGCGGTCAACGGCACCTACGACAACGACACGGTGGCGGCGCTCGTGGGTGCGGCGGTGGGCGCGCTGCACGGCGTCGACGCGCTCCCCCGGCGCTGGCTGACCGACCTGACCGGCCAGCGCACCGGCGACGACGACGGCCACCTCTTCGCCATCCTCGCCGACGCCCGCCGCGTCTGGTACGACCCCCCGAAGCCAGAAGGCTGAGGCCGTGGTCGCGCGATTCGAGGTGAAGGTGAGCCTACCGCCTGCCCGGAGGTCAACACCACCCGCGGAGCTGCCCGAGCCGCCGCCACCGAGCCTACCGCCCGCCCGGGGGTCAGCCCCGAGCGCAGAATGCGAAGCCCCTTTCGGGGGCCAGCGCGCTCCCGTGCTTAGAAGTCATCGCAGACCAGCAGCGACGCAACCTGGAGGAGCATGCGGGGATCCGTGGCTCAGTACGCCGTGCTCTCGACCACCTCGACGATCCGCGCTTGCGGGTTCCACATGACCGAGCCCTCCACGCGACGCCACACCTCGCCCATCGTGGCGAGGAAGCTCTCCGCCCCGCGCATGCCGTCGAACTCGAGGTCGATCATCATGACGTAGTTCGAATCGTCGATCGATCGCAGGACCTGGTAGCGACGGACGCCCGATTGCCTCCGGCCGCCAGGGTCGCTGTCGGAGGCCTGCTTCCAACCGTCGAAGTCGGGGACGCGGTGCTCGATCCGCAGGATAGGCATCTCTGCAGCTTTCCTTCTTCACTAGCTCAACTCGGCGAGACGGTGATACCAACGGAACAATAGTAAAGCTTCGTTCCACCACTCACCTCCGTAATCGTCGGGTTGATCTGCCACATCACCCACCCTGCGCCGACCGCGAAGAGCGTGCGGCCGATCAGGTCGCAGAGAGCGTCGAGCGTGTCGGCGATGATTGCGGGGTCATCGCGGAACCGGCTGATCGCCTCGCCGACCGATTCCGGCAGTCCGTGGCGGCCGTAGCCGCGCAGGAGGCCGGCGAACAGGTTAGCCGCAGGAGCACCTGGCTCTTCTGCTGCATGGGACTCCAGGGTGCTCGCAGCGTCGGGCCGGCGAGCATCTCGGCGAGCTGGACGCCCACCAGCAGGGCGATGGCGCTCCACGCGTTCGGGCCGGCGGGCTGGTCGGCGAGGGCATCGAAGAAGGCGCGCGTTGCCAGGCCGAGCGGGATCGGCAGCACGAAGTACACCAGGACGGCGAAGCCGGCGCAGAGCGCGAAGTAGCCGGGGCTGAACCGCACCAACCGCAGAAGCACCAGCACCGGACTCACGCCAGCACCTCCCGCAGCCCGGCGCGCCGCAGCCGGGCAAAGCGCGAGGTCGGGTCGTTCGCCAGGTCGGTCCGCCGGCCGAACTCGGCGACCCGCCCGTCCTCGAGGATCAGGATGCGGTCCGCCCGCTCGCCCGTTGCCAGCCGGTGCGCGATGATGACGCCGGTGCGGCCGTCGAGGAGGCGCGTCACGGCCCGTTCCAGCAGCCGCTCGGTCGCGGGGTCGAGCCGCGACGACGCCTCGTCGAGGACCACCAGGCCGGGGTCCTTCAGGAACACCCGGGCCAGCTCGACGAGCTGCGCCTCGCCCGCCGACAGCACGTGGCCCCCCGGCCCGAGCAGGGTATCCAGCCCGGCCGGCAGCGCCCGCAGCCACCGGTCGAGCCCGAGCTCCGCCAGCACCGCCCTCAGCCGCGAGTCGGACACGCTCCGGTCGAACAGAGCGACATTGTCGCGCAGCGTGCCCCGGACGAGCTGCACCTCCTGGGTGACCAGCCCGACCCGCCGGCGCAGGTCATCGAGTCGGGCCGCGCGCAGGTCGGTGCCGCCCAGACGGACAGTGCCCTCGGTGGGATCGTGCAACCGGAAGAGGAGCCGCGTCATCGTCGTCTTGCCGGAGCCGGTTCGGCCGAGCAGCCCGAGCAGCTCGCCCGGATCGATCCGGCAGGCGATGTCGCGCAGGACCGGCTCGGTGCCGTAGGCGAACGAGACGCGGTCGAACTCGACCGAGAGCGCACCTTCGGGGACGGGCGCACCCGGCCCGTCGACCACCCGCGGCGACGTCGCGAGCAGCCCGCGCACCCGGACGATCCCGCCGGTCGCCTGCTGGAAGCTGTGCATCTGGCGGGTCAGCCGCTCGAGCGGCTGGCGCAGCATGCCGGTGTAGCGGAAAACGAGGTAGATCGTCCCGAGCGAGATCGCGCCGTCCGCGTAGAGCGCCGTGCTCAGGCCGAGCGCGGCGCCCGTGCCCAGCACGAAGATCACGCCGACCACTCCGTTGTAGGTCGCGCCGGCCAGCGACGCCGCCCAGGCCTGCTGGAAGCGCGCGGCCAGGTGCTGGTGAAGGTGGGCCAGCGCATGGCCGTCGGCGGCGCTCGTCTTGAGGTCGGGCAGGCCGGTGAGCCGCTCCTCGAGGTAGCCGCTCAGCTCGGCTGCGGCCTGGCGGTCCGCGCCCGAGCGGGCCGCCACGAAGCCGCCGCCGTGGGTCATGAAGGCAAGCACGGCCAGCGCGAACAGCGTCAGCAGCGCGCCGACCCGCGCGTCCTCGCGGACGACGAGCGCGAGCACGCCGAGCAGGAAGACGGCGCTACCGAGCACCTGGACGACGAAGCGCGCGAAGAAGTCGGCGATCGCCGAGACGTCCCCGTCGATCCGCTCGATCAGCTCGCCGGGGCCGTGCTCGGCGTGGAACGAGGCGTCGAGCTCGATCGCGTGACGCGTGAGGTCGGCGCGGAGCGCATTGGTGGTGCGCCAACCGAGATCCTCGTCCACGTACGTCTCGGCGACGCTGGCCGCGCCGGACAGCAGCGCGACGCCCAGGAAGAGCAGCGCGGTCCGGACGAGCTGATCGAGCGGCTGGCCGGCCAGGGCCTGGTCGATGAAGCTCCTGGCGATCTGGGGGTTGGCGAGCTGCAGGCCGATCCCGGCGAACAGCAGCAGGCCGAGCAGCAGGGCCCGCGGCCACTCGGGCCGAAGGTATGTCGTGAGCAGAGCACGATCAAGCGTGGGCAACGGCAGCACTGGGCGCTCCTCGCATGCAGCACGGATTCAGGGCACAACGAACCGAGGTGCTGCAGGCCGCCGGGCATCGACGCAGCCGAGGCTGCGCCCAAGTGCGCGCCCAACGCTCTTGTTGACGGTTCGCGAACCGCCGCGGCCAGGTGGGCGACTGGCGGTTGTGAGTCAGTCGCCATCGTGCTCGCCTGACGCGGCCGAGGTGTCTGGTGGCGGTTAGCGGAGCGCCGATGCGGGGGCCTGGACGAAGCGACTAGCCATGTCGGGACCTCCCGTTGCTGTGGTGATGCGCATCGTAGCAGCCACCCGTCTACCCGACAAGCCAGCAGCCGGGGCAATCACGAGATGTGGCGGATGTAGCGCTCGGCTGAGCGGCGGACGGCACCTTTGCCGTCCGCGAGGACGTGGCGGTGCTCCCAGGGGCTGTAGATGCGCTCGAAGGCGAACGGCTCGACCGAGCCGGCCACGCCGCGCACCTCCGCCGCGTTGAGCGGGATGAGGTTGGGGTAGCTGTACATGAAGCTGACCCAGCGCCGGTCCGCCACCACCTGGATGATGTCACCGGCGAACAGCGCGCCCCGGCCGCCCGCGGCGCCCTCGACGTGGAGCATCGTGCCGCCGGGGAAGTGGCCGCCGCCGCGGATCAGCGTCATGCCGGGCCCAAGCGTGAGCGTGTCGCCCTCCCAGAAGCGGATGGCCGGGTCGGGACGCATGACCCACTCGCGGTCGGCGGCGTGGAGGTAGATCGGCGCGCCGCCGCAGGCGTGGCTCCACTCGACCATGGTCGTGTAGTAGTGCGGGTGGGAGATGGCGATCGCGCGAACGCCCCCGCGGCCGCGCACCCACTCGATCGTCGGCTCGTCCAGCAGCGCGATGCAGTCCCAGAGCACGTTGCCGCCGGGGCTCTCGATCAGGATGGCGTGCTGGTTGATGGCGAAGCCGGGCTCGGTGCGGATGGCGGTCACGCCGGGCTCGAGCTCGTCGAAGCGGTTGCGGTGCTTCCCGCGGAGCGCCGCCAGCGTCGTCCACTGCTGCCCGTTGCAGCCCACGTACTGCCGCTCGTCCTCGCAGATCGGGCAGCGCTCCGGCGGCTGCCCCGAGGCCGGCTCGGGGTACTCCGTTCCACAGGTGACGCAGATGTAGCGGTCCATCGTGTTCCTCTCCTCCTCGTCGCCGGGTACCACGGCCGCGCGGCGGGGCAGCCGTTCAACTCCGCCGTCCCTGTCGGGGATCGGGCGGCCGCGGGGAGTGCACGCGGCGCCCTGCCCGTCGCCAGTGTACGCGGCCGCCGTTGTCGCGGGCGGGTGCGGTTGGTACGCGGCTTGCCTTTGCGCCTTTCTGCGGAGCCATGGAGTGATCAGGGAGCATCGAGGAGCGCTTTCAGGATGATTGGGCAAGGGAGACGCGCCGCGGCCCGGCGGTGGTCGCGGTGGAGCGCGGTCGGCGCGCTCCTGCTGGTGGTGCTGGTGGGCTGGTGGCCCGCCGGGGGCGGCATCGGCCACGCCGGGCGGTTCGGCCCGCCGTGGCAGGGTGAGGTCGCGGTCGACTCGACCCCCGCCTACGCCGACCCCGGCACCGGCAACCCGGTCGGGCCGCTGATGCGGGGCGACATCGTCGCGGTGCTCGAGGAGGTGCGCGGTGGGGACGGCCGCAACTACGCGCGCACCCCTGTGGGCTACGTCCCTCTGCGCGACCTGGCGGAGCGGACCGCACCCTAGGTGGCGACGGTCGCCGCCGGCGACACACCGCTCCACGTCTACCCCGACGGCGCGAGCCCGGTGCTGCGGGCGGCGGCCGAGGGCGACCTGGTGCGCGTGATGGGCGTGGCCGGCGGCGTCAACGGCGACACGAGCTTCTGGTGGGCCACCACGACCGGCTTCACCCCGATCGCGAGCCTGGCGAAGGCAACCGGTGCGTGGGCCCAGGGCTGGAACCCGCCCGGCACCGAGGAGGCACCCGGCGGCTGGTGGGCCGATGTGCCCGCCCAGGCGGCCGTCTACGCCGCCGGTGCGACGTTCGCGCCGGTGGTCGGCACGCTAGCGGCCGGTGAGCGGGTAAAGGTGCTGCGCGAGGAGGAGGGCGAGCCGGTGAACGGCAACGCCATCTGGCTGCGGATCGACGGCGGCCGCTACGCCGGCAGCTAGGTCCACAGCAGCCAGCTCGTGCGCGCTCCCGACCCTGAGCCGAACCCGGCAACCGTGGAGGGGTTGAGCGCCTCGACCTGGATCGTTATCGACCGGGATTCCGCTTCCAACACGTTCACCGTTGTGCACGACGGGCAGCCGATCTTCGCCATCTACGTCGCCGTGGGCACCGCTGGCAAGGTGACGCCGGAGAGCCTGCACACGATCATCGCCAACTTCGAGGTAGACGACTTCCGCAGCGACACGCTCCCCGACGCCACGATCGGCTACAGCTACCCGAACGTGCCCTTCGCGCAGTACTACGCCGACGGAGGCTACGCGCTCCACGGCAACTACTGGCACAACGACTTCGGCCGGCCGGCGAGCCAGGGCTGCGTCAACCTCACCACGACCGACGCCGCCTACGTCTACGGCCTGACCCGCGTCGGCTCGACCCCCGTGGTCATCGTCAATTAGGCGCCTTGCGCCCTCCCGGTCCCGCGGCTACGATGTCGGGTGCGAAACTGACGACGTCGAAACGCCGCGCCGGGTCGAGCGCCCGGCCGCGGCCGCGAGCGGGATCGGGAGGGTGGGCGATGGCAGATGTCGGGGTGCGGCCGGCGGCCGAGAGCGCGTCGGCGCGGGCGCAGGGCGTGCTGGTCGCGTTCGGGATCGGCGACGCGGTGACGGGCGTCGCGGTCGGCGGACGCGAGGTCGAGCGGCCGGGCGGGCCGGTGATCGAGACGCTCGACCCAACCACGGGTGAGGTGCTGGCTCGCGTGCGCACGGCCGGCGCGGAG
>JBHOQZ010000513.1:0-5746 GCA_042408635.1 Chloroflexota bacterium | reverse complement strand
CCCGACCACGCCGGCCACCGCCTCGGGCACGACCGCCCCGGGCGGCCCGACGCCGCCCCCGCCCCCGGCGGCCAGCAGCGGCAGCGAGACGACGAGCAGGCAGAGGCCGAGCGCCGCGCGCCGCGAGACGCGCTCGCGCATCAGCCACCACCCGAACAGCGCGCCGCCCCAGAGCAGCGCCCCGGCCGTCACCGGCAGCGTCACCGTCAGGCCGGTGAGTGCCAGCCCGAGCTGGAAGCTGCCGTTGCCGGTGACGTTGAAGAGGAGCCCGGCCGCGATGAGGGGCAGCAGCGCACCCCAGCCCGCGCCCGCCACGTCGCCGACCCGCTGCCGGGCGATCAGCCAGCCCCAGGAGAGCGCCACCATCGGCAGTGTGCGGAAGAGCGCGCCGACGAACGGGTCGACCTGGACCGCTGCGGCGCGCAGGCAGAGGTTGGTGGCCGCGTAGCTCACCGCCACCAGCACCCCCCAGAACAGCCTCACCCGCTCCCCTCTCCAGCCGGCCGGCGCGTCCCGTCGCGCCCGAGTGGCAATGGACATTGTCAAAACACTCGACATTCGAGTCTGCCGGCTGAAGCCCGCGCGAAGGGACGTGCCCGCCTCGTCCCGGCTTCAGCCGACCTCGTCGACCTCTTCGCGCCGGCTTCAACCGGCCTGCCGGCCGGCCGGGGCAGGTAATGAGATTGACAATCTCTAGAACCGCCCGCCGCGTCTCCGGCGCGACCGCCCCGGTATTGTCACCGCTCGACGGGCGCCTGTCACCGGCGGCCGGGGGGACCGTCGCCCGCCGGTGTCCCGCGGTCCTCGCCAACCGCACCACCGGCGCGGCTGACCGGGGCCTCTCTGGCGCAGGCAGGCCCTGTTTGCTAGCATCCCGGGGGCGCGGACGTGGGCAGGGCTGGGCTGCCGGTGCCGGGCACGGGCGCGGCAGGGTAGCAATCCGCGGGGAGGGACCGCGGGCAGCGCGGCACGGGGGCAGCGGCATGGAGCGGCGAGCGGAACGGGTGACAGGGTCAGCAGCTACGGTGCGGGCGGGGCAGACTGAGACGGGAAAGCCGGGCGGGTTGACGCGGCGCGGACTGCTGGGCGCGCTGGCCGCGGTGCCGCTGCTGGAGGTGACGGCCGCGTTCGGGCCGGCCGCGGCGCGGGCGAGCGCCGAGCCGGCCGAGGAGATCCGGCGCGGCAACCCGAACCGCCAGATGGTGGCGCTCACCTTCGACGCGGGCGCCGACCGCGGCTACGCGGAACTGATCCTGGATGTGCTCTACCAGAACAATGTGCCGGCCTCGTTCGGCATGACCGGCCTCTGGGCCTCGAAGAACCGCGAGCTCGTCAAGCGGATGGCCGACGACGGGCACGAGTTCATCAACCACACCTGGGACCACGAGTCGTGGACTGGGCTGTCGACCCGGAAGCGGCCGCTCAGCTACGAGGAGCGGCGCGTCGAGATCGTGCGCACCGAGGAGATCCTAGCCGAGATCGCGGGCGTCGACCCGAAGCCCTACTTCCGCTCGCCCTACGGCGACACCAACGCCGGCGTCCTGGCCGACCTGGGCAGCTTCGGCTACCGCTACAACGTGCTCTGGACGGTCGATTCGCGCGGCTGGCTGGGCATCCCGGCCGACGAGATCGTGCGTATCTGCCTGACGCGCGCCGCCCCGGGCGCCATCTACGTCTGCCACGTCGGCGCGCAGTCGCAGGATGGCCCGGCGCTCCAGCGCATCGTCACGGGGCTTAGGGAGAGCGGCTACGACTTCGGCACCCTCACGATGACGCTCGCGCCCTGAGCGCTCCCACGTCCGGCCGACGTTTGGCGCTGGCCCCGCGGCTGACCGTTGTTGGGCGCGTGGTCCAATGCGCGCGCGACCGGGGATCGTCGCAGCCTAGCCGCGGACCGATCGCCGGCAGGCTGTACCCCGGGCGGAGAGTGCATCGGGCTTGACGCTGGCTCAACAGCGCGGGGGCGAGGGGCTTTCCCGGCTCTGACGGGAGAGCGCCGGAAAGTTCGAGTGCATGCTCAAGCCGCTACCGGGTGCCGCCGCGCTCGCGGGTCGAGCCGGTGGCCTGGTCGGACGTGACGGCGAACTGGCCGAGCTGACGCGGCTGCTCGGCGACCCGGCCTGCCGCCTGCTGACCCTCACCGGTCCGGGCGGCATCGGCAAGACCGGGTTGGCGAGCGAGGTCGCGGCGCGCCACGCCGGAGTCTTCGCTGACGGCGTCGTCGTCGTGCCGCTCCAGGCGGTGGCGTCGGCGCAGTACCTCATCTCGGCCGTCGCCGACGCGGTCGGCGTGCCGCGCGCGGGGGCCACCGATCCGCGGGGGCAGCTCCTCGACTTCCTGCAGCCGCGTCGGCTGCTGCTCGTGCTCGACAACTTCGAGCACCTGGTGGAGGGCGTCGACCTCGTCACCGACATGCTGAAGGCGGCGCCCGAAGTACGCCTGCTCGTGACCTCCCGCGTAGTGCTCAACCTCCAAGAGGAGTGGATCTACCCGGTCGGCGGCCTGGGTGTGCCGCCCGACGAGGCGGCCGAGGCGGCCGAGAGCTCCAGCGCGGTGCAGCTCTTCGTCGAGCGCGCGCGGCGGGTGCGCCGCGACTTCTCGCTAGAGGCCGAGCGAGGCGCCGTCCTGCGCATCTGCCGCCTGACGGACGGGATGCCGCTCGCCATCGAACTGGCGGCCGCCTGGGCGCGCACGCTGCCCTGCTCGGTCATCGCCAGCGAGATCGAGCGCAACCTCGCCTTCCTCGCCACCGGGCTGCGCAACGTGCCCGAGCGGCACCGCAGCGTGCGCGCCGCCTTCGATCAGTCATGGCGGCTGCTGGCCGAGGAGGAGCGGGCGGTGTTCCGCCGCCTGGCCGTCTTCCAGGGGGGCTTCCACGGCGAGGCGGCCGCAGAGATCGCCTAGGAGATCGACAACGTGCGCGCTGCCTGGGCCTGGGCGGTCGAGCGCGCCGATGCCACCGCGATCCGCGCCGGCTTCAACGCCTACAGCCTCTTCTGCGAGTTCCGCGGCCTGCACCGGGAGTGCCTGGCGGCGTTGCAGGCGGCCGTCCGCAGCCTCGGGGCCCACAGCGGCACCGAGCACCGGCTGACCTACGCGACGCTCCTGGTCAGCCAGGCCTGGAGCCACATCCGCATGGGCGAACTCGGGCCGGCGCGGCACGCGCTCCACGAGAGCCGGGCGATCATGGCCGGACTCGACGTCGCACCCGATCAGGGGTTTGCGAGCGATCCCCTGATCGGGCTGGGCGTCCTCGCCCTGATCGAGGGCGACTACGACGAGGCGGTCCGGTTGGGCGAGGAGGCGCTGCGCCAGAGCCTCGCCCAGCAGCACCGGCGCACCATCCCGTTCGCCTGGTATGTCCTGGCGAACGCCGCGCTGGCCCAGGGCCGCTACGCCGACGCGCGCTCGGCCGCCCGCCAGGCCCACGCGGCGGCCCAGGCGGTGGCCCGCGCCCGCGCGACCTCAACCTCGTCCCGTAGCCCCCCAACCGCCGACCGCCCGGTCGCCAAGGCGGGTGCCACCGGCCATCTCTCCGCGGAAAAGGCGGTCTCTGATCGCGCTCCGAGACGGGCTGACGGCCGGCTGTGTCGTCCGGCCGACCCAACCCAACCCCAACCCGCAAGACCAATGGTGCCAGATGCCATGCTAGCCTACCTGCTCGATCCTGGACACATCTGCTGCAGCGGAACGCTTGACAACGGCCTAGAGAGACTTCATGGTACAGATGTTCGCCAGAGCAACGAAGGGATGGAGAGGATTTCCCTTTGCCAGCAGTCGACAAGAAGGCGGCCAAGAAGGCCGAGGACGAGGCCGCGGTGCTTGCGACGATCGCCGCCATGCCGGAATCGGACCGCGTCATCGGCGAGCGGCTCCACGCGATCATCAGGGCCAACGCGCCAACCCTTGCGGCCAAACTCTGGTACGGCATGCCTGCCTATGCCAGGGATGGCAAGGTCGTCTGCTTCTTCCAGAGCGCGCAGAAGTTCAACACGCGGTACGCGACGCTCGGCTTCCTGCACGAGGCGAACCTCGACGACGGCGCCATGTGGCCGACCGCCTACGCCCTGAAGGAGGTGACCGAGGCCGAAGCGGCCAGGATCGCCGCGCTCGTGAAGCAAGCGGTGAGTTAGTCGGAGCGGGCGGTTGTCGCGGGCGCGGCGTGGGCGCGGATCGCTTCGAGGCCCTGGCGCAGCGCCGTGCCGTAGATCCAGATGTCGCCCGAGTAGGCGATAGCGCGGAAGCCCTGGTCGAGGGCGGCGCGGGCGGTGTCGACGTCGCCGGCCATGATGCCGGCCGTCTTGCCGTGCCGCGCAGCCGCCGCCAGCACCCGCCCGACGGCTGCCCCATAGGCCGGGGCGGTGAACTGGCCTGGGATGCCCATCGAGTTGGTCAGGTCGAAGTGGCCGACCCAGAGCACGTCGATCCCCTCAACGGCCGCGATCCGCTCCGCCGCCTCGACACCGGCCGCCGTTTCGATCTGCGCGATCAGCAGCCCGTGCTCATTGGCCGCCCGCATCGTCGCCACGATGTCGCCGGCCGCGTAGTCGTCGTGGGCGACGCCGAACGCGGCGCCGCGCCGCCCGACCGGCGGATACTTGGTCGACTGGACGATGAAGCGGGCCTGCTCCTCGCTCTCGACCATCGGCACCATCAGGCCGGCGGCCCCCACGTCGAGCGCCCCGGCGAGGACGTGGTAGGTCGTGGCCGGCACGCGCACGAACGGCAGGAGCGCCGGGGGCGCGGTCGCGATCAGCCGGCGCACCGTCTCCAGGCCCCAGCCGGTGTGCTCCATGTCGTAGATCGCGTACTCGGCCCCGGCGGCCGCCGCGATCCGCCCGAGGCCGGTGCTGTCGAACTCGAAGACCATGGTGCCGAGCGCGACGCCGCCGTGCGCCAGCGTCCGCTTGACCGTGTTCTCGCGCAACCCGCTCGTCCTCCCGTACCCGCCGGCGCGGCGACCCGGCTACCCCACACGCCGCACCCAGCTCGCTGCCCCGACCCACCGGAACCACGGCACCTCCACCGTGGGCCCGCGGCGCCGTCGGGAGCGCACTAGATAATAGTAGTACCCGACCAGTTCGATCACCAGGTCGAGTTCTTCGGTCGAGGAGACCGCGACCCTGCCGCCGGCCGTAGCGGGGGCGGGGGTCAGCGCGCAGGCCCAGCGGTTGAAGGCGATCCCGGTCGAGGGGTTGCGCGTCGAGGCGCCGGGCGCAGCGTCGAGATCGCCCGGGAAGTCGGTGAGGTAGCTGCCGCTCGCCCCGCCCTGCACTGTTGGGACGTTGACGAGGATGCCGGTGGCGCCGGTGGGGACCGCGACGCGCGCGCCGCCGAACGCCTGCCCCGCGACCAGGAAGCGGCGCACGACATCCACCGGGATCGGGCGCGCCGGGATCGGTGCGCCTCGGGCTCGAAGCCGGTCGTGACCACACCATCGACCGAGCAGCGGGTGTCGACGATGCGCACCGGGTCGATCAGGGTGAGGGCGCCGAGCCCGTCCGCCGCACTCGCCGTGGGAGTGGATGTGGGACGGGGCGGCATGGTGGACAGCTCGCGGTCGGCATGGTGCCGAGCGTTGCGGTAGTGGGAGCGGGCGGGCCTGTGGTAGCCGTGGCGGTAGCCGTCGGCGTGCGGTTGCTCGTGGGCGCCGCGGTGGTGGTCGGGGTGGCCGGCGGCGCGCTGGGGGGTGGAGGGGTCAGCGGGACGGCAGGGCCGGCGGGGAGCGTCGGGAGTGGGGTGTCGG
>JBHOQZ010000502.1:0-8467 GCA_042408635.1 Chloroflexota bacterium | reverse complement strand
CACCCACCTCGACGGGCAGTGCGGCCCCCCGCCAACCACCGCCACGTCACCTCCCAGCATCGGCGGATAGCACACCGCACCCACTACCTATCGAGCAAGCCGAGCTCGGCGAGGACTTCGTCGGTGTGCTGGCCGAGCATGGGTGGGGCGGCGAAGACGCCGGGCGGGGTGCGCGAGAGGCGGTAGGGCAGGCCGGGGAAGCTGACCCGGCCGACCGCCGGGTGCGGCACTGTGCGCTCCAGCCGCAGGTGCTGTGACTGCGGATCGGCGAAGACCTCGTGCAGCCGGTAGATCGGCCCCACCGGCACGCTCGCCTCGTCCAGCCGCCGCACCACCTCGGCCGTGGTGAAGCGCGCCACCGCCGGCTCGAACTCGGCCAGCACCTCGGCTCGGTGGGCAAAGCGGTCCCGGTTCGACTGGAAGCGCGGGTCCTCGAGCAAGTGCGGGATCTCGAGCGCGCGGCACATGCGCTGCCAGTGCCCCTCGTTGCCGATGGCGATGTTGACGAAGCCGTCGGCGGTCTGGTAGGTGCCGTAGGGGACGATCTGCGGGTGGCCGTTGCCCATCGGCTCGGGCGAACGGCCGGTGCCGAAGTAGATCGCCGCCTGGTTGGCGAGCAGCGAGACGAGGCCGCCCAGCATCGCCGTGTCAATGTACTGGCCCTCGCCCGACTGCTCCCGCTCGTAGAGCGCCACCGCGATCGCGTAGGCCGTGAACATGCCGGCGACCATGTCGGCGATCGAGACGCCCACGCGCGTCGGCGGACCGCCCAGCGGCCCCGTCACGCTCATCAGGCCCGACATCCCCTGCACGATGTGGTCGTAGGCCGGCTTGGTGCGGTACGGCCCGGTCTGGCCGAAGCCGGAGATCGAGGCGTAGACCAGGCGCGGGTTGAGCTCGTGGGCGACCGACCAGGGCATGCCGAGCCGCTCCATCGTGCCGGGGCTGAAGTTCTCGACCAACACGTCGCAGCGCTGGACCAGCCGCCGCAGCGCCTCCTGCCCCAGCTCGCTCTTGAGGTCGAGCACGACGCTGCGCTTGTTGCGGTTGACCATGTAGAAGTAGGTCGCGTCGTCGCCGGTGAAGGGCGGCCCCCAGGTGCGCGCCTCGTCGCCGCGGCCGGGCTGCTCGATCTTCACCACGTCGGCGCCCATGTCGCCGAGCATCAGCGCGCAGTAGGGCCCCGCCAGCGCCCGCGTCAGGTCCACCACCTTGATCCCTGCCAGCGGCGCCCGCGACCGATCGTCGAAGTCGCTCATGCAGCTCCCCCTTCCGCCTTACTCCTAGGGAGAGTATAGACCCTACTTCGCGGCTTGCGGCGCACCTCGGCGGGGCAGGTAGCCGAGCAGCCCCTCCAGCAGGCGGCGGATGTTCTCGCCCATCTGGCCCATCTCTTCGGTGATCGTGGCGTGGAGGAGGTGGTCGATCCGGCCCATGGCGCGGAACTTCCGGTAGCGCTCCTTGACGAGCTGCTGGCCGGAGCGGCGCTGGATGTGCGACAGCTCACGCCGCACGGCGTCGAGCAGGTAGCGCGCTGCCTGCTCAGGGTCGGTGTGGGCGCCCCCGGCCGGCTCGGGCACCACCTCATCGATCACGCCGAGCTGGAGGCAGTCGGCCGCGGTGATCTTCATCGCGGGCGCCAGCGCCGCCGCCTTGGAGGGGTCGCGGTAGAGGATCGCGGCCGCGCCCTCTGGCGCGATCACGCTGTAGATTGCGTGCTCGAGCATCAGGATGCGGTCGGCCACGCCCAGCGCGAGCGCGCCGCCGCTACCGCCCTCACCGATCACCGCGCTCACGATCGGGATCGGCAGCACCGACATCTCGGCCAGGCAGGCTGCCAGCGCGCCCGCTATGCCGCGCGCCTCGCTGTCGTCGCCGGCCCAGGCGCCGGGCGTGTCGATGAGCGTCAAGAGCGGCAGGCGGAACTTCGCCGCCAGCCGCATCAGCCGCAGCGCCTTGCGGTAGCCCTCGGGTCGCACCCGGCCGCCGTTGCGCTCGGGCGGACGGGCGCCGGCGGCGCCACTCTCGTGCGGCGAGGGCTCGGCGGCATTGCCCGTGCGTGCTGCGTGGCCGCGCTCCTGGCCGATCACGACCAGCGTCTCGCCGTCCATCGCGCCCAGGCCCGCCACGATTGCCGGGTCGTCGCCGTAGAGGCGGTCGCCGTGCAGCTCGACGAAGGTCGTGAGCATGCGATGGATGTAGTCGAGGGAGGTCGGGCGATCGGTGTGGCGGGCCACGCTCACCGTGCGCCAGACCTGGCTGGCATCGGGTGGGCGCGGGGTGTATTCACGCTCGGGCTCGGTCGGGGCGAATTTCACTGGGTTGCGCAGCAGGCCGACCAGGGTGGTGAGCGTGTCGCGCAGCTTGGCGCGCTCGACGATCAGGTCGACATGGCCGTTGCGCAGCAGCCGCTCGGCGCGCCGCGGCTCCTGGCCCGTGGCCTCGCTCGTGGCGGCGCCCACACCCACCGCCACACGCGGTCCCGCGAAGCCGATCAGCGCGCCCGGCTCGGCGATGATGATGTCGCCCAGGCTGGCGAAGCTCGCCCAGACCCCGCCCGTGGTCGGGTCGGTGACGACCGAGATGAACGGCACGCCGGCCCGGTGCAGCCGCTCGGCCGCCGCGGCCGTCTTCGCCATCTGCATGAGCGAGAGCATACCCTCCTGCATGCGCGCGCCGCCAGAGCTGACGACGGTGATGATCGGGAGCTTCTGCTGCAACGCCAGTTCGAACGCCGCCGCCACCTTCTCCCCCACCACCGAGCCCATGGTGCCGCCCAGGAAGCCGAAGTCGACGACCGCGAGCACCACGCGGTGGCCGGCCAGGCGACCCGTGCCTGTGACGACGGCGTCGAGCAGCCCTGTTTGCTTGCGGGCATCGCGCAGCCGCTGCCGGTAGGGGACGCGGTCGGCGAAGGCGAGCGGATCGACCGACACCAGCCGGCGGTTCGTCTCCGAGAAGCTGCCCTCGTCCACCAGGGAGGCAATCCGCTCGCGCGCGCTCATGCGCAGGTGCTGGCCGCAGCGGTCGCAGACCCGCAGCCGGGCGAACAGGGACGATCCGGCCGGGTCGGCGCCGCAGGCGGGGCAGGTCAGCTGCTGGACCTCGGTGACGGCCCCGCGGGTGGTCGCTGCCTCGGACGACCGGTCCGTCACCCCGCGCGCCGGCGCCGAGGTGACGGACCGGGCCGGCGGCGACGGCACGATCGCGGCGGGAGGTGAGCCGGGCGGCTCGGGTTCGCCGTCGCGATCGACGGTTGGCGGCAGGTGGTCGACGTGCTCCTGGTGTCCTGCCGGGTGGTCGGGTTGGCTCGGCGTCGTCATCGGGCGCCCCCGCTCTCTACCCTCGGACGGCTCGCGGTCCGAGCTAGGCGCTGCGCATTCTGGACCGAGCAGCCGCTCCCGTGGTCGTCGAGTAACGCGCAGCCGGCGCGTGCCGCTCCAGTCCCAATTGTACTCAACGGCACGGCGGCCAACCAAGTTACGGCCGAAGCACAAACCGGGCAGTCCGGGGTGGAGCGTTCGCCGCGGGTGCGTAGTTGGGCGGCGGTACCCAAGCAGGAAACCTGGCACACCCGTTGCTGCGCGCCGCGCCGGACGACGCTCACTGATCGGGCGCTCGCCAGGCCGAAGCTGCTTCGCGCCGGTCTCGCGCTGACGCTCTGCCTCATCGCTGCCGCGCCGCTGGCGGCCCAACCGGGTCCGTGGGAAGGGCGGTTCGTCAGCACCGGCGATGGCGCGATCTGGGCGGTCGTCGCCGGCGCCCGGTACCGGATTCAACCCGTGCTCATCACCGGCGATGAGCTCGCGCAGCAACCCGAGGCCAGCGGTCTGGCGACGGTCGATCAGCTGCTTGGGCTGGTCGCGCCCGGGGCGCCAGCGCCCGTACCATCGGCATCGGCGCCGGCACCCGCACCGGCACCGGTAGATGCCCCCAGCACCCTGCTCGGCCAGAGCGTGCGCGGTCGCAAGAACGGCATGCCGTTCACCGTCGTGGTGCGCTAGGCGGGCTGGCTCGACAGCGCCAATGGCAACCCGGCCGAGGGGCGCTGGCTCCTGCCCGTGGTGGATGTTGTCATTGAGGGTAACCGGACCGAACGGTTCGACAAGGTGGTCTTGGGCCAGTCGGCACTGAGACCGCCGAACTCAGGTCGGTCCTCGGCGAGCCCTGGCGGCCACGGGGCTGCGCTCGGCCGCCGGGGGTGCCGGTCGGGTGTAGGATGGAGGCATGAAGGCTGAGGTGCTGCTCGGGCTGCCCCCCGAGCGCCTGATTCCCCCTGGTTTCGAGGCCGTGGCCGAACAGGTGCGCCCGCGCCTGAGCGAGCGCCGCTTCCAGCACGTGGTCGGCGTGGCGCTCATCGCGGGCGCGCTCGCCGAGCGGTTCGGCGTCGACCGGGCGCGCGCCACTCTGGCTGGGCTGGTCCACGACATCGCCCGCGAGGAGCCGGACGAGCGGCTGCGCGAGCTGGCGGCGCGCGATGGATTCCCTCTGCCGCCCCGCGAGGCAAACCAGATGCGCGAGCTGCACGCGGCGGCCGCCGTGCCGCTCCTGCGCGAGCAGCTCGGGCTCTTCGACCCCGAGCTGCTCGAGGCGGTGCGGCGGCACACCTTCGGGGAAACGACGCTCTCGCCGCTGGGGGCGGTGCTGTTCATCGCCGACAAAGCCGAGCCGCGCCGCCACGCGCCCTGGCCCACGCTGCCCGACGACTTCGGCCCGGCCCTGACGAGCCTCGACGACGCGCTGCTCTGGGCCTACGACTTCGTCATCCGCACCCACCTGGCCGAGGGGAAGGCAGTGGACGTGCGCACCGTCCACGCCCGCAACCGCCACCTCGAGCGGCTCGGGCGCCGCTGACGGAGTCTGTGGCCTGCGTTCGCCCTTTCGCTCGACGCACGCCCGGAGGCTGCCCGAGCAACCGCCAGGTGAGTCGACGGGTTGAAGCCCGCCGGGTACCCGCCTGCAGGCGGGAACGGCCGCGCCTCGTTCCGTCCCGGCTGCGGCCGGCCCACACGTGCCCTTCGCGCGGGCTGATGGAGGTGTTCGAAATTACCGCTAGGCCGGTCGGCCGGCTCAAGTCGGCGCGAAGGGTCCGACGGGGGCCGGCTGAAGCCGGGGCGAGGGGGCACCATCCCTTCGCGCTGGCTTCAGCCCGCCGATGGCAGCACGCATCAATTTGACAACCTCCATGAGCCGGCCGACCGGGCTGACGCGCATTGTGACAACCTCCATCAGCCGGCTGGCGTTAACGAACGCGGGGTAAAGGAGCGTCGCCCGGCTCTCTGCCGGACGGCGGCGCGGGGTGTCAGCGGGTGCGCGGCGGCGTGCTGGGGGGTGGCGCGCCCGGAGGCGGCCCGCCCGGCGGGAAGCCACCCGGGGGCGGCCCGCCAGGCGCCCCCGACCGCGGCGCGGGCGCGCTCAGGTCGATGCCGATGTCGATCGTGGCGACGTAGCCGCCGTCCGCCTCGGCAAGATCGAGCAGCAGGGCGTTGCCGCCCTCGCGGAAGATGCCGTCGGCGTCGTTGCGCAGCGTTCGCTGGCCCTTTGCGGAGTAGGGCGGCTGGGCGTGCACCAGGTCGGTGAGCGCGTCGTCGTAGAAGAGCTGCGAGGTGAACTCGTACCCGGTCGCGGCGTCCGGCTGGGTGCGGACCTTGAAATGCGTGTGAACGGTCCGGCCCGGATACCAGCCAGGGTAGATCGTCAGGAACTCGGCGATCCCGTCCGCGTCGGGGAGCTGCGCGCCGCGCAGGAACTTCTGCCCGACGGTGTTGAAACCCGGGTCGCGCACGTCCGAGTAGACGCCGAGGGCATCGCACTGCCAGACGTCGACCAGCGCCCCGCCCAGGGCCGGGCCGCAGGCCGGTCCGGCCGCGGGGTCGCTGCTGGGGATGACATGCACGAGCCGGAACCGCAGCCGGAGCGGCACCCCCTACTTCACCTGCCCCGTCGCCGGATCCAGGCGGATGTCCGAGCGGATGAGGCGCTCGTCCACGAAGTAGGGTACCTCGGTAAGCTGGGGCGTGACCACGCAGGGCGGCACCTGGCCGGCGCCGGTGGCGGCCGCGACGTCGCTGCCCGGTTGACCGCCCGCGCCGGTAGCTGCCTGGAGGCCCCAGGTGCCGAGCACGAGCACGGGCGCCACGGTCAGGCCGGCGCGCCAGAGCGCGCGCCGGCTCGTGGTGCCGGGTCGGTCCGGGCCTGGCCCGGCGGTTGAAGGTGTCGAGGGGGTCACGTGCCTATCCTCCGCGAGTGCTGATGGTGCCACCGGTCGCGCCCGCGACCGGCCTTTGCCCCGAGCGGGGCAAGCTCTGATCCAACCCTACCCCGGCCACCTGGGAGCGCACTGTGAACGCGCTGGGAAGCGCCGGCGCGCGGGCCGGGCTACCGCGCCTGGAGGGAGACTGCCTAGGAGCCGGCCGCTTGATCGACGGCCAGGGTGTATTGGCCTGCCGGCGCCATAGGGTGACATCGGCTACCCGCAGGCGGGAGCAGGCTTGAAGAGCGCCGGTGGCACACCCGCGGGCAGCGTGCCGGGCGAA
Source organism: Chloroflexota bacterium (assembly GCA_042408635.1). Taxonomy (GTDB): domain Bacteria; phylum Chloroflexota; class UBA6077; order FW602-bin22; family JBHOQZ01; genus JBHOQZ01. The sequence continues at coordinate 1,931 of JBHOQZ010000502.1, read as the reverse complement.
AATGCTGTGCCGGGCCCGGCCACGATCTGCCACCCGGCGCCGGGCGTTCGGTAGAGGATGAGCGCGGCGCGGTCGGCCGGTACCCGCGGCGTGACCACCACCAGTGCCCAGTTGCCCACCACGCGTCGGACCTCGGCGCTCGCGAACACCGCCGGGTAGCGGGCAGCCATCGCCCGCTACCCGGCGGCGCGGATCGCGGCCACGTCCTCAGGCGCGGCGCCGACACACTCGGCGGTTAACCCGGCTGGCGCGGCCAGGACCGGCTCGGCGCCCACGCCGGTGAGGAGGAGGGTCAGCGCGACCAGCGCCACAAGGCGCAGACGGCAGTGGGACGCGCTCAGCGCCGATCCGCCACGCGTGTACCCGGCGCGGCCGCCGCGTGACGAGCGGCCTGCGCCGGGGAGGTCGGCCGGCCAGGGAACCGGGCCGACCGGGTGAAACTGCCGCTTAGCGGGTGGTCGCCTGCGGGCCGCCCGCGACGGCCTTGGCGACCGACGGGTTGGCGGCGTCGACGACGACGACAACGTTGTCGCCGGCGCGCAGATCGGTGATCGAGCCCTTCGGGCGCGGGCCCGCGGTCGGCGTGGCCGACGGGGTCGTCGTCGTGGTCGTCGCGGTCGCCTGTGGCCGCTGACCGCCCACCAGCACGCGCGTGTCGGCGTTGATCGTGAAGGTCAGGGTGCCGCGCGAGGTGTCGTTGGCCTGGATCGACAGGCTGGTCGCGCTCACCGAAGTGACGCGGCCCGGAACGGTCTGGTAGGTCACGCGGTTGTTGTTGGCGTCGAGCACCGTCGTCTGCGAGCCGAGCAGGTGACTGAAACGCTGATCAGCCGCGACGCCCTGGAGCGGGTCGAGGCCCGGGACGCCGCCGAAGCCAAAGCCGCCGTGCCCACGTCTGCCGGGATGCATCCCCCCGTGCGGCGGAGCGGTCAGGCTGGCGGTGACGGTGATCGGGCTGGTGTTGCCGCTGCGGGTGAGCGTGAGCGTAACGGTGCTCCCCACCTGCAGCGTGCCGAGGCGGTCGCGCAGCGCCTGCGCGTTCTGCACCGCCTGGCCGTTGACGGCGGTGATGACGTCGCCGACCTGGACGCCGGCGTTTGCCGCCGCGCTGCCAGGGATCACCGCCGCGACGCGCGCGCCGTTGGTCGCGTCCTCCACGCGCACGCCCAGCAGGCCGCCGCCAGCCCGCGGCTGGGCGCCCTGGCGCGGCTGGCCCTGACCCGGCTGGCCCGGCGGTGCCGGCACCACGGGCGTCGCTTGCGGATTCGGGCCGGTCTGGGCGAAGCTCGACGCCGCGCTGCTGCCCAGCAGCACGCCACCGGCGCCCAGCGCCAGCACGGTCGCGCCGGCCGTGGCCCAGCGCAGCAGCGATCTCCGGCTGCGGGCGGGCACCGGGCGCCGCTCGTTGGTCGGCACGTGGCTCTCGGAGGAATGCTCGGGGTACTCGGGGTACACGGTCATCTTGATCTCCTCTGCGTATGGGCATCGTCCCAGCCGGACGATGTGGTCTCAGCTTAGGCTGCCGAGCTTGGAAGATCCTGGGAAGGCGCGTAGGGGAGGAGCTGGAGCGGTGAGTCCGCGTGGCCGATGAGGGCGAGCTCGGCGAGCGTGCCCAGGTAGAGCCCCACCGTCAGCCAGCGGAGCAGCGCGTAGCCGCTGCAGTGTCGCGGCCTCGCTCATGGCGTGGTCAGGTAGGCCCGAGCTGCCGCCGCCTGGTCGGCCGGCATCAGCTCGGCCAGGCGCGCCAGGAAGGCGTCGGCCGAGTCGTAGGGGCGGCCGGCGATGAGCTGCGCTGCGATGCCCACGTCGACGCCTGGCAACTGCTGAAGCGTCTCGGCGTCGGTGGTGTTTGGGTCGACCGGCACGAATACGTACTGCTCGTAGGCGGCCACCTGCTCGGCCGAGACGTACTTGCCGATCTCGCGCCGGAA
>JBHOQZ010000501.1:0-2596 GCA_042408635.1 Chloroflexota bacterium | reverse complement strand
CTCCGGCTCCCCGCCGCCGATCGCGCCGACCATGCGCAGGGTCTGCGGCCCGCGCGAGCCGGGACTCCCGACGCGCACGAGCGGAAAATCGGAGTGGATCTGGCCGGACCGCGTCTGGAGGTCCACGCGCGCGCGCAGGTCAGCCAACCCCACGCGCCCGTCGGCACTGCCCGGTCAACCCCGGGCTGCCGTGGCACGCTCAGTTCGAGGTCGAGCCGGGGCGGGTTCGACCGGTGCTGTGGCTGCTTGACCACCAGCACATCGTGCTGCAGCGCGACGATCGGCTCCTCCCCCGCCTCCGAGCGCCAGCGCAGGCTCCAGCCGCCCGCCTCGTCGCCGGGCACGCGGACGCGGCTGCGCTGACGCTCGATGCTGAGCGCGGCCGCGCGCACCCCCTGCTCGGCAAACTGCGTGTTCACTCACTCTGCGGCCTGGGCGGGCCTGGCCCGCTCACCCCGGTGGATGACCCGGATCGATTCGGCGGCCCGGCGCGCTCTGCCGCCTGGGTGGGGTTTGCCTCCGCCCAGCGTCGGCCGCGCTCCATCCGCCGGGTGCAGTCTGACGGCGGGAAGATCGTCAGCGGGCCTCGCCCGCGCTCGTCTGCAGTCGGGCGGCGGCCTCGGCCGGGGTCAGCTCGCCCCGCGCCACCGTCTCGAGCAGTGCCCGCCGCTCCGCACCCCCGGGGGACGCCGGGCCTGGCCGCGCCGGCCCCCACGCGGCCAGGCCCGAAGCGCTCCGCTCCGGTGCGCCGACACCCGCCGGCCGCGGAGGCGGGCCGGTGGACGCCTCCGGGGCGGGGGTGAGCGAGTCGAGCGACCTGAGCTGCCGGATCACCTCGTCGAGCTTGGCGCGCACGGTGCGTTAGGACACCCCGAGGCGCTTCTCGACCTCGCTGAGGTTGCCGCAGCTAGGTACGAGAAGCCAGCTGAAGGCGCTCTGCTCCTCGGTCAGCGTGCAGAACGGGCAGGGCCGGTAGCTCGCCCAGACCTGGGTGTCGCAGCGCGTGCAGCGCACCTCCGAGATCACGAGCGGCCCGCCGCAGCTCGGGCAACTCTCAAGACTCCTTCGCATCGCCGCATCTCCTGCCAAGCCTCGAACCATATTGATGAGAGGGGGCAATAGCCAGGGAAAACATGGACCATGAGGTGCTGAGACGTGCCCCGGCCGACCGCTGATGGTAGGGGAGGCGCGGGCAGTCTGGCAGGTGCCGGGCCCCGCGTTGTGGAACAGCGCTGCCAGGCCTCCGCCGGCTCGGGCCACGGTCCGCGGTGCGGCTGAATGCGCTATGATGCGGTGTCAGGTTCAACGGGAAGCGAGAGAAATGAGCGGGTTCCTGTTCCTGCTGGGCTACATTGCCACGATCTTCGCCGCCAACTGGGCCGTAGCCACCTTCGGCTTCGTGCCGGTCGGCTTCGGGCTGGTTACCCCGGCCGGCGTCTACCTCGCCGGGCTCGCCTTCACCCTGCGCGATCTTGTCCAGGAGACGCTGGGCAAGCGCGCTACCTTCGTCGCCATCGCCCTCGGCGGCCTGCTCTCGGCCTGGCTCGCCTCCCCCGCGCTCGCGCTCGCCTCGGCCGCCGCCTTCCTCTGCTCGGAGCTGGCCGACTTCGCCGTCTACACGCCGCTGCGTGATCGCCACTGGACGGGCGCCGTGCTCGCCTCGAACCTGGTCGGCATGGTGATCGATAGCGCCCTGTTCCTCGGCCTCGCCTTCGGGGACCTCTCGAACCTCGCCGGCAGCGTGCTGGGCAAGCTCTACATGACCGCGCTGGCGGTGCTCGTGCTCGGGTACCTACGGGCCCGCGGTTGGGTACCGCACCGTCTCCCGACAATCGCCGAGTAGGTGCCACCTGCGCGCCGGAGCCTTCCCACCTTGGCCCCGACCGCAGCCAGGCCCGTCCGTTGTCGTCAAAGAGGAGTGCTACCCGATGCCAACCCGTCCCTCCCGAACCCTCGAGACGTTCCCCAACCCGCACCCGCACAACCCCTACACCGTCTCGCTCACCTGCCCCGAGTTCACCTGCCTCTGCCCGATGACGGGGCAGCCGGACTTCGCCACGATCCGCATCGAGTACCAGCCGGGGCCGCGCTGCGTGGAATTGAAGTCGCTCAAGCTCTACCTCTGGAGCTTCCGCGACGAGGGTGCCTTCCACGAGGACGTCATCAACCGGATCGCCAACGATCTGCGCGAGGTGCTCGCCCCGCGCGCGCTCAAGGTCGTGGGCGAGTTCAACGTGCGCGGCGGCATCACCACCGTAGTGACGGTCGAGTTCCCGCCGGGCTGACGCCGTTACCTGTGCGAACGGCGGTTAATCTGTCAGGCGATAACCCGGTTCGGGGGATTGCCACCTGCCGGCTTGTTCGCTATACTCTCCCGCGCTGCCTCCGGGCGGCAGGTGGTCGAGTGCGCGGCCGCCTCGAGCTTCGGGAGGGTGAAGAGCGTTGATAGCCACCTGGTCTCGAGTGACCCTCGCGCTGGTCGTGCTCATCGTGGGTTTGAGTAGCGTCGGTGGCTGGGTCGCCGGCGCGCCGGAGGGGGCGAGCACCGCGGCGGCCGGTGCGGCGGCCGCGCCGACCGCCACGCCCCCGACCCGGC
>JBHOQZ010000495.1:0-2918 GCA_042408635.1 Chloroflexota bacterium | reverse complement strand
CGAGCGCAGCCCCGGCCGCGCCCGCCGCCTCTCCGGCCGCCGCGCCGGTCGCATCAGCGCCGGCAGCCGCGCCGGCCGCGGCCTCGCCTGCCGCTGTCGCCTCAGGCAAGACGCCCAAGCGGGGCGGGACGCTGCGCTTCGGCCTCTCGACCGACCCGTCGAACCTGGAGCCGCACGTCTCGACCGGCGCCGCCTCGGCCAGCGTCAAGTCGATGGTCTACAGCGGCCTGCTCACCTACGACCGCGGCGGCAAGATCGTGCCCGACCTGGCCGAGAGCTACGACTCGCCCGACCCGCAGACCTACATCTTCAAGCTGCGCCGCGGCGTCACCTTCCACGACGGCTCGCCCTTCACCGCCGACGACGTGAAGTTCACCTTCGAGCGGATCCGCGATCCGAAGACGGCCGCGACCCTCGCCTCCCGCCTGACCGACCTCGACACGATCGAGACGCCCGACCAGTACACCGTCGTCCTCAAGCTCAAGCAGCCGAACTACACGCTGCCGGCGCACCTGGCGCTCTCGACCGCCTCGATCGTCTCGCGCAAGTGGATCGAGTCGGGCGTCGACCCGAAGCAGCGGATGCTGGGCACCGGCCCGTTCAAGTTCATCGAGCGCGTGCCCAACGTCGCGATCAAGCTCGAGCGCAACCCCAACTACTTCCTCGAGGGCAAGCCCTACTTCGACGCCATGGAGTTCATCCCCATGCCGGACGACAACGCGCGCGTGACGGCGCTGCGCACCGGCGCGGTGGAGATCATCGACTACGTACCCTTCACCCACATGGCGCTGATCGAGGCCGACCCGAAGCTGCGCCTCCACTCCGACCGCACCCAGGGCTTCGGCTGGATCGGCTTCGTCTGCGACCAGCCGCCGTTCGACAGCGTCAAGGTGCGCCAGGCGGTGGCCTGGGCGCTCAACCGGGAGGCGATCGCCGAGACGGCGTTCTCGGGCCGCGGCGCGCCGATCACCGGCGGCGTCATCCCGCCCGGCTGGATCGGCTACGCCAACCTCGAGGGCACCTACACCTACAACCCGGAGAAGGCGAAGCAGCTCCTGGCCGAGGCCGGCTTCCCCAACGGCTTCAAGACGAAGATGCTCACCACCTCGACCTACTCGGTGATCTCCAAGCCCGCCGAGGCTGCCCAGTCGCAGCTCCAGGCGGTGGGGATCGACGCCGAGCTGGTGATGCAGGAGTGGCTGATCTTCCGCAAGTCGGTCGAGGAGCGCGCCTTCCCCATGCACGCCTGGGGCACCGCGCCCGAGATCAACGACCCCGACTGGCTCAGCCAGTACCTCGCCAGCAACAGCGTTTTCGCGCCCCAGCTGCGCTTCTCCGACAGCCAGATCGACACCTGGCTCGAGCAGGCGCGCCGGATCAAGGACCCCGAGGAGCGCACGCGCCTCTACGTGCAGGTCGAGAAGCGCGTGCTCGAGCTCTGCCCCTGGGTCTACACGGTGCGGCGCGAGCAGGCCGAAGCGACCGCCGCCTTCCTCGAGGGCTACGAGCACATCCCCGCCTCCGGCTGGCCGCCGCTCACCCTGCGCGAGTCCTGGTTCGACAAGTAGCGGGGGGCGGTAGCGCGCCGTGGCCGGCTACATCGCGCAGCGGCTGATCCTGCTCGTGCTCCAGGCGCTGGGGGTGGCGACGTTCGTCTTCCTCCTCCTGCACCTGGTGCCGGGCGATCCCGCCCGGGCGATGCTGGGCGAAACCGCCACCGCCGAGCAGATCGCGGCGGTCCGCCAGAAGCTCGGGCTGGACCGGCCGCTGCCCGAGCAGTACCTCGACTGGCTGCTGCGCCTGGCGCGCGGGGACCTGGGCACCTCGCTCATCTCCGGGCGCTCGGTCGCGGGCGATCTGCTCGACCGGCTCCCGCGCACGCTCGAGCTGGTGCTCAGCTCGACCGCGCTCGGCCTCCTGCTGGCGGTGCCGCTCGGCACGCTGGCGGCGATCCGCCGCAACCGCCCGGCGGATGTCGCGGTCTCGACGCTGGCGCTGGTCGGGCTCTCGCTGCCGGGGTTCGTGGTCGGCACGATCCTGCTGCTCATCTTCGTGCTCAACCTGGGGCTCGTGCCGGCGATGCGCTTCGTCAGCTTTGAGCAGAACCCCGGCGAACACCTGCGGCTCATCATCCTGCCGGTGGTCACCCTCGCGCTCAGCAACTCCGCCGTGCTCATGCGCATGATGCGCTCCTCCATGCTCGAGGTGATCGGGCAGGACTACGTGCGGACCGCGCGCGCCAAGGGACTCGCGAACGCGACGGTGCTGCTGCGCCACGCGCTCAAGAACGCGCTCAACCCGGTGCTCACGCTCACCGGCCTCGAGATCGGGACGCTGCTGGGCGGCACGGTGATCGTCGAGTACATCTTCGGCTGGCCGGGCCTCTCGACGCTGCTCCTGAGCGGGGTGCGCGAGCGCGACTACCCGGTCGTGCAGGGCACGGTCCTGCTCATCTCGGTGCTCTTCATCTCGATCAACCTGATCGTCGACCTGCTCTATGGCTGGCTCGACCCGCGCATCCGCTATGCCTGAGCGCCAGCGCCGTCCCCGAGGCGCCACCCGGGGCTCGCCTCAGGCCCGGCCCTCGATGCCGGGCTCGACCGGCGAGCCGCGCCTGCTGACCGCTGGGAGGGGTATGCCGCGTAAGGGTGCCCGCGGTGACTGGGGCGGCGCCCCGCCCGGGCGCTGCGTTCGGGGTGGTGAGCGATGACCGCGCCCAATCGGGGCCGCGCGGCCGGCGCGTCGGCCGGCGTGCTGACGCCCACCGGCACGGTGGCCGGCCTGGCGCCGGGCGCGGGCCGCCGGCGACTGCGGCTGAACGGGCGCGTGGTGGCCGCGGGCGGCTTCCTGCTGCTGCTCGTGCTGGTGGCGGTGCTTGCGGGTGTGATTGCGCCCTACAACCCGGTCCAGATGGTCGG
>JBHOQZ010000494.1:0-1195 GCA_042408635.1 Chloroflexota bacterium | reverse complement strand
GCGACCCAGCTCAAGCTGGACGAGTTGATCCGGGCGGTCGAGTCGGCGCGCACGCCCCTGGTGCGTCTCGAGGACTGGCCCGAGGAGGATCTGAAGCGCCTCAAGGCGGAGTTCGACCGGCTCTGCCAGGTGCGGGAGCAGGCGGGGGTGCGCGCCGACGAGGCGACGGGCGTCAGATCGGCAGCCGCAGACTGAAGCTGCTGCCCTCGCCCGGACGGCTCTCGACCTCGAGGCTGCCGCCGTGCTGCTCGGCGATCTGCCGGCTGATGAACAGACCGAGCCCCAGTCCCGGCGCGGTGTGGTCCGGGGTGACCCGGTGGAACCGCTCGAAGATGCGCGGCAGGTGCTCGGGCGCGATGCCGATCCCGTAGTCGCGCACGGTCAGCCGCGCTACCTGCCCGTTCCCCTCCAGCCGGAGCTCCACCTCGATCGGGCGGTCGTCCTGGCTGAACTTCAAGGCGTTGCCCAGGAGGTTGGCGACCACCTGCTCCACGCGCAGCGGATCGACGTTGGCCCGCAGTTCGGGCGGCGCGTCCAGGCGGATATCGCGGCCCGTCTCGCCCCGCCACGTCGCCACGGCGTCGCGCAGGAGCGCGGCCAGATCGGCCGGCCGGCGGGCGAGGAGGAGCCGCCCCGATTGCAGGCGCGCCACGTCGAGCAACTGGCCGACCAGATCGGCCAGGCGCACTGACTGCTGCTCGATTTGGCTGAGGCTGCGCGTCAACTGGTCGGGGTCGGCCGTGCCCGTGCGCTCGATCTGCCGCCGCAGGATCTGGGCGTAGCCGCGCAACCCGGTGATCGGCGTGCGCAGCTCGTGGGCGGCCACAGCCAGGAACTCGTCGCGCGCCTGCACGGCCGCCCGGGCCGCCTCGTAGAGCCGCGCCCGCTCCATGGCCTGAGCGGCCAGCCCGGCCAGCGTCTCCAGGTACAGCCGCTCCGGCGCCGCGAACTCCCGCGCCTCGGCGAAGCTGAAGCCGAGCGCCCCCACCGTGCGCCCGTCGACGATGAGCGGCAGGACGGCGAGGGCCTGGGTGCCGGTGTGGGGCAGGGTGCGGGTGGCGAGGTCGGGATAGGCCGCGCTGTAGGCAGCCTGGTTGGGGAACCAGAGCGGAGTCCGGGCCCGGGCGGCCTCGGCCAGGGGCAGCGGCGCCTCGATGGGGTGGCGGCGCAGCGGGGCGACGATGTGGGCGGGCAG
>JBHOQZ010000489.1:0-2203 GCA_042408635.1 Chloroflexota bacterium | reverse complement strand
CCATGCACGACGAGCCGCGCTGGCGCTCGATCCAGCTCCTGGTCGAGGTCATCCGCCATTTCGGCGTCGACCTCCTGCACGCCCACATGCCGGCCGCCCACGTGCTGGCCGGGCTCGCCGGCGGGCTGACCGGCACGCCCGTGCTCGCGACGATCCACGGCATGAACGTAGCTGGGCATCAGCCGCACGACCGGCACGTACCTATAGGTGGTGCAGGGGACAACGATTACGACATTGCTGCTGCTGTTGATAGCATCACGGCTGACGATGATCGCGGGGCGAGCCTTCTGGATCTCATGGTCCTGGGCACCAGCAAAGTCGACGCTCCAGATCTCGCCTCGTTGCATAGGTTACTGATCAGCGCGCCGTGCAGCCACGCGAGCTCGGGCATCGAGTTCGCTCTCGCCCTGTTCCAAGGCTTCAGGTCCAGCCGCAGCAGCGTACTCGGCCTCGAGTTCGTCCGCGAGGGCACGATGGCGTGCATCGGTTGCCATGCCCGCGAACGCGGCATCGATCTCGGCCCGGGACCGCGCACTCGATCGCCGAATCCGTTCCAACTTGCTCACTTGCTGACCCTACCTTCTCCACCTCAACCACATGGGTGTGCTGGCTCAGCCTTGGCCGGGATGCGCACACCGCGGGCTGGTCGTTGATCATGAGCATAGCGCACCCCCGTGCCGCGAACAATCGCTGCCGCGTCGGTATCGCGACGAAGCCGGGACGGATTGCGAGCCAACGAGGAGCCAGTCTTCCTGTAGAGCACGTAAGTGAGGTGTGCCAGGTGGTTGGAGGATCAGTCGATGGCTGGGTCGGGGCGCTCGACCCAGGCGGTGCCGCCCCGCTTGCGCACGAGCCAGCGGTCGGGGAAGTGGCGCTGCACCTCGGCGCTGTGCGAGCAGATGATGATCGTGTGCGCCAGCTTGAGGTTGAGGATACCGCGGCCGGTGTCGGTGAGGTGGCGGGCGAGCGTGTCGCGCCAGTCGCCGTCGAGCGCGCCGAACCCCTCGTCGACGATGATCGTGCCGGCCGCGCCGCGGCCGACGCGCCGGTGGAGGGCGAGGGCGTGGGCGAGCGCGATGCGGAACTGCTCGCCGCCCGAGAGGAACTCGAAGTAGCGCTGGCCCCGCGCCGGGTCGCTGCAATCGACGATCTGGAGGTCCTGGAGCTCGCCGCGCGAGCGCCTGGCATCGCCGAGCACGACGCGCAGCGGGTCGCCCAGCAGCTCGAGCACGTGGTTGACCTCGCGCATGATGCGCTGCTGCTCGCGCTGGGCGACCTCGCGCTGGAGCGGCCCGTTGTCGGCCAGGATTTCCGCCAGCTCGGCGTAGGTCTGCACGGCCTGGGCGGTCTGCTCCAGCTCCGCCTCGAGCTCGCGCGCCGTCGCGCGCCGCCGCTCGAAGTCGGCCAGGCTTTGCTGCGCCGTCCCGTGCTCCGTCACCGCCCGGTCGCGCTGCTCTTGCGCCGCCCTCTCGTCTGCCTCGGCGGTCTCGACCGCCACGTCGTGGGCCGGGTCGAGGGCGGCCTGCGCCCGCGCGTTGGCTTCGAGCTGCCGCTCGACCCGTGAGAGCTGACCGCGCGCCTGCTCCAGCTCGGGCAAACGCCTGGCGTTCTCGCGCCGCGCCACCACCGCCGCGGCCGCGCGGGCGTACGCCTGATCGGTCACGATGACCGACGCCCACTCCGGCCCAAGCTGGGCCAGCACCGCTTGCTCATCGGCCAGGGCGTGCTCCAGGTCGCGGTTGGCCCGGGCGATCGCCTCCTCGGCGTGCCGAATATCTGCCTGGGTCTCGCTGATCGCCTTCTCCAGTTGGACAATCGCCTGGTCGAGCGCGGCGCGGGCCCGCTCGCGCTCGGCGACCGTCGCCTCCGCCTCCCGCCGCGCCGCCTCGGCCGTGGTCAGTTCGGAGGAAAGCTCCTCGGGGGACAGCCGATCGCCGAGCGGTTCGGCGTTGGCAGGGCGGCGGGCGCACAGGGTCGCCAGGGACGCGCGAGCCGCGGCCACGGCGTGGCGCGCCTTCTCCAGCCGCCCCGCAGCGGCCTCGGCGGCACGCAAGCCACGTTCGAGGCGCGGGCGCCACTCGCGCAGGTAGTCGCGCGAGACCCGCGCGGCGAGGTCGGCCAGGTCGGGGCGCGCCGCGAGGAGCGCCGCCAGCGCGCCGTCGACCGCCTCCCGCCGCTCGGCCAGCTCCTCGGCAGCCCGGAC
>JBHOQZ010000045.1:0-1789 GCA_042408635.1 Chloroflexota bacterium | reverse complement strand
CGAGATCCTGGTAGGCCTCGTTGATCTGGTCGAGGTGGTAGGTGCGCGTCACCTGCGAGCCCAGCTCGACCTGGCCGCCCAGGCACATGTCCACCAGGCGCGGGATGTCGACGCGGGCGCGGGTCGAGCCGTAGAAGCTGCCGATGAGCGCCTTTTCGCCTGCCACCAGCGCAGTCGCGTCGACTGCCGCGTCGACCCCGTCGGCGGGCATGCCGACGATGATCGTATTCCCGCCGCGCCGAGCGGCGTCGAATGCCTGGCGGATCGTCTCGGCTGAGCCGAGCACCTCGAAAGTGTAGTCGGCGCCGCCGCCGGTGAGCTTGCGGACCGCCCGCACCGGGTCCTCGGCCCGGGCGTTGACCGTGTCGGTCGCGCCGTAGCCCCGGGCGAACTCGAGCTTGGCGTCGACGATGTCGACCGCGATGATGCGGCTGGCTCCGGCCAGCCTCGCGCCTTGGATCACGTTCAGCCCGACGCCGCCCGTGCCGAAGACCGCCACCGAGCTGCCGGGCTCGACGCGTGCCGTGTTCACCACCGCGCCCACGCCGGTCATCACGGCGCAGCCGATCAGCGCCGCCGTCAGCAGCGGCACGTCGTCGCGTACCTTGATCGCACCGCTCTCGTGGAGGATGGCGTGGTCGGCGAAGGTGGCCGAGTGGGCGAAGTGGTGGAGCGGCTGCCCGCCCAGGCTCAGGCGCGTTGTGCCGTCGGGCATGGTCCCCGGGCGCGGGCTGCGGGCGCTCGTGCAGAGCACGGGCCGACCGCTCAGGCAAAAGGCGCACTGCCCACAGAAGGGCGCAAAGTTGACGACGACCGGGTCGCCCTCCTTCACCGTCGTCACGCCCCGCCCGACCGCCTCGACGCGCCCCGACGCCTCGTGCCCGAGCACCATCGGCAGGGGCGAGAAGCGCGCCCACTCTCCACTGATGACGTGCCAGTCGGAGCGGCAGACACCGGAGGCCGCGATCCGCACGCGCACCTCACGCTCCTTGGGGTCGGCCAGGTCGACTTCCTCCACCCGCATCGGCTCGTTGGCCGCGAAGAGCACCGCCGCCCGCGTCTTCATCCTGCACCTCCGCCACCGGCCGCACCGCCGGCAGCTCCCTTACCATCGTTTCGCGCTGTCACGGCACGTGGCCGCGCCTGCCGCGCGCTCCGGCGCACGCGCCCGTGGTGCAACCCGCGATGCAGCACCCAGGGTCGTCCGCCACTATAAGCCCGGCCGGCTGGCGGCGTCAATCGCGTATACTAGGCTGCAGGAGCGGGAACGGACACGAGGGGGTGGACCGTGGCAGGGCCTGCCAGCGGCGTGGCAGTGGGAGTGGTGCGGTGGCGCGCGTAGAGACGGCGCCGGCCGGCCCCGAGGGCGTTCCCGCCGGTGCCGCGCCGCTCGTGGCAGAGCGGGTCGAGGCGCCGGCGCCCGGCCCCGTCCGTGGCAAGGCCGACTTCTGGCGGGTGTCGCTCCTCTCCCTGGGGCACGGCGGCAACGACATGTACGCCGGCATGCTCAACCCGGTGCTGCCGCTCTTCTATCTGGCCGGGCGCATCACGCTGACCGAGGTGGGCATCATCTCCCTCCTCTACTCGGTCTGCTCCTCGCTCTTGCAGTCGCTGTTCGGCTACCTCTCGGATCGGACCGGGCGGCGCTGGCTCGTCTACTTCGGGCCGGCCTGGACCGCGCTCTGCCTCAGCCTGATCGGGATCGCGCCGAACGTGGCGATCTTCGTCGCGCTGGCGGTGATCGGCGGGATCGGCTCGGCGGCGTTCCACCCGCAGGCCTCCTCGATGG
>JBHOQZ010000483.1:0-2148 GCA_042408635.1 Chloroflexota bacterium | reverse complement strand
GGCCCCGGCCGCACCCGCCCTCCAGGCGCTCGCCCACACCGCTGCGCTCCCCGCCACGCAGGCGGGACACGCGGCGGCGCCGTGGGACGGCGCGACGGGGAGCGGCCGCCGGGTCGTGGCCGTGCAGATCAGCGACCTGCTCGACCGCTTCCCGGTCGCCGAGGCGCCGCCGCCCCACGCCTCCTCCTGGAGCACCTCCGACACCGACCTGCGGGCGGGCAACCCCTTTCCGCTCTGGCTGGCGCCCGACAACGCGCTCCACCTGCTCCAATGGGAGCACCTGCAACTCGCCATCGAGCTGGTGGAGGCCGCCGAGCGGCTGGCCGACACCGAGCCCGCGCGCGAGGCGGCAGCACTCGCGCGCCGCCTGCTCGACGAGGCGGAGCATAGCTGCCAGATGTGGTGGGCGAGCCGCCGGCCGTGGTGGGGGCCGACGTTGATCGTCAAGGGCCTGCTCGCCCAGGCGGAGACGCTCGTGAACGCCTACCGCGCCATCGACGCCAGCACCGCCTCGCCCACCCGCAAGCGCGCCCTGCACCGCCGCCTCGTCGTCGCGCGCGATCTGCGCGACCGGATCGTCGACAGCCTCTTCACCACCACCTGACCCGCCGCCCCACCCCGCCAATGAGCCACCCGCCAGGGGCTCGGCGATCGCCCCCCTTCGACAGCCCGGCCCGGAGGCCCAAACCGCCCACCCCGCCGTCTCAGCTGTCCTGGGTGCGCCTGCCCCCCTTTGACAGCCCGGCCCCGAGTGCGCAGCGTAAGGGGGAGAGCAAGCGGCACGGCGCTTGCAGCGGTATTCCGACAGTCTGCTGGCGCCGTGGCAGAGACCGGTCGCGTGTGGGGGCTGGCAGTGCAATCGAGCGGCCGAGCGCGTGCAGCGGAGCCGAGCGCGCCCGCTGCGCGCGGGGAAGCGTGATGCCGAACAGCGAGCCAGCGGGCAGCGGCAGCCGGCCGGCGGCCGCGAAGTCGCCTCCGGCGCCGCCCTGGGCCGCGCGTCGCTCGCGCGTGCTCGGCGTCGTCCTGCTCACCACGCTGCCCCTGCTCCTGCTGGCTGTGCTGAGCATCTGGCAGGGCACAGGAGAGGCGCGCGAGCGCGCCGTGGCTGACCGCCTGGCGCTCGCGCGCTCCGCCGCGCTCACCGCCGGCGCCTAGGTCGGGGACATCCTCTCGACGGCGCACAGCCTGGCCCGCGCCTGCGGCTTCACCGATCCGACCGACCCGGCAGAGCTCGCCGCCTTCCTCGACCGGCTCCTGCAGACCAACCCCGAGTGGGAGGGGGCCGGGCTGGCCGACGCCGAGGGCTGGAACATCGTCAGCACGGCGGCCGCGCTGCGCACCCTCAACATCGCCGATCGGCCCTACTGTCAGCAGGCGCTCGCCACCGGCCGGCCCGTGGTCAGCCCCGCCGTCTTCAACCGCCGCACCGGCAACCCGACGATCGTGCTGGCCGCGCCCGTCGAGTTCGTGGACAGCACCCGCGGCGCGCTGATCGTCGCGCTCTCGACCTTCCAGCTCAAAGAGACCTTGCGCGGCCTGCCGGCCGGCGAGCAGACCGCCATCGCGGTCGTCCACGCCGAGGGCAACACCTTTGCCCACCCGGACCGGGCGGTCGTCTTCCAGCTGGAGCCGCGGCGCGATCGACCGGAGCTGCAGGCGGCGCAGGCGGGGCCGACGGGGGCGCAGGTGGTGGCGGATCGGGCCTGCGGCCGGCTTGTCGCCCTCGCGCCCGTATCCGGGGCGGGCTGGGCGGTGGTCGTCGAGCAGAGCGAGAGCCGCCGCCGCTTCCTCGAGAGTCTGATCGCCTCGACCCCCGTCGCCATCGCGGTGCTCGACAGCCCAGAGCATCGGCACGTCACCGTCAACGCCGGCTACCAGGTCCTCAGGCCGGGCGTCCCCGTGCTCGACCGGACGATCGCCGAGGTGTTTACCGAGCCGGGGCCGCAGGGCATCCTGGCCGAGCTGGACGCCGTCTACCGCACGGGGCGCGAGTTCACGGCGGTCGACCGTCGCCTGGACATCGTGGGCGCCGCGGGCGAGCCGGTCGAGCGCTACTTCACGCTCGTCTTCGCCCGTCACGAGGAGGCCACCCCCGAGCCGGGCGGCGTGCTCGTCCTCGCGGTCGAGACGACCGAGGCGGTGCTGGCA
>JBHOQZ010000479.1:0-3457 GCA_042408635.1 Chloroflexota bacterium | reverse complement strand
CCGACCGGCTGCGGCAAGACGCTCCTCGCCCAGACGCTGGCGCGTATCCTCGACGTGCCGTTCTCGATCGCCGATGCGACCGCGCTGACCGAGGCCGGCTACGTCGGCGAAGACGTCGAGAACATCCTGCTGCGCCTCATCCAGGCCGCCGACTTCGACATGGCCCGGGCCGAGCGCGGCATCGTCTACATCGACGAGATCGACAAGATCGCGCGCAAGAGCGACAACCCGTCGATCACCCGCGACGTCTCGGGCGAGGGCGTGCAGCAGGCGCTGCTCAAGATCATCGAGGGCACCGTCGCCAACGTGCCGCCGCAGGGTGGGCGCAAGCACCCGCACCAGGACTTCCTCCAGATAAACACCTCCAACATCCTATTCATCTGCGGCGGCGCGTTCGAGGGGCTCGACAAGATCATTGGCCAGCGCGTCGGCGTCAAGGGCACGCTTGGCTTTCGCGGCCGCACCGACCGCGCGGCCCAGCCCGCCACCGACAGCGGCAGCCTCCTCCAGCACGTCATCGGCGACGACCTGCTCAAGTTCGGCCTCATCCCCGAGTTCGTCGGCCGCCTACCGGTGGTGGTGAGCGTGGACCCGCTCGACGAGGAGGCGCTGGTGCGCATTCTCACCGAGCCGAAGAACGCGGTGACGAAGCAATTCCAGAAGTTCCTAGCGCTGGACAAGGTCGAGCTCGTTTTCACCGAGGATGCGCTGCGGGCGGCGGCGCAGCAGACGATGAAGCTGAAGACGGGGGCGCGTGGGCTGCGGACGATCATCGAGGAGGTGCTGCTGGACGTGATGTTCGACATCCCGTCGCGCACCGATGTGAAGAAGGTCGTCATCAACGGGGACGCCATCCTGCGCAAGAAGGGGCCGATCCTGGTCACGCGCGGCGACAAGTCCGTCCACCTCGGCGACGAGCAAGAGGAATCGGCCACCGCCTAGCCGGCCTCCCCTTACCCCGCCCCACGCCGAACCGACCACCCCGACGCGCCCGACCCGCAGCAACACCAGCGCCCGCCTAGCCTTCCAGGGTGGGTGTTTTGTCCATTCGTTCCTCGAAGCGCGAACGCGATACCTGCAAGAGCAGCTTGCGCGTGAGGTCGCCCGTGTGCTGGTTATGGACGCACTCTTCTGGCGCACACCAGGGCGGTCTGGCCGCTCGCGCGCTATGACCTCGTCATTCAGGGTAGCAGCCCAGGCTGAGTATCTTTTGCCCTCGCGTTGCGCGCTCAAAGTCCCTCGGGAACGCTGACAGCCCCCTCCCCATGGTCACGGAAGGGGGCTGTCGAGGCGAGATCGGTGGGCGTTGAGGGGCTCGAACCCCCGAACCTCACGGATGTAAGCCGTGCGCTCTCACCAACTGAGCTAAACGCCAGCTAGAAGGTGTGCGGTCGACCGAACCAGGAACGTACCGGGAGTATAGGTCGCGGATCGACCGACCGTCAAGCAGCCAGGGCTCCGCTGCGCGCCAAGGCAGCTCCCCCGTACCGCCGACGCGGTGCGACGCGACCACCTCAGCGGCAGTCCGACCGCGCCCGCGGCGCGCTCCCCGGCGCGGCGAGCAGGGCCGGACCCCCGATGCTACTTGCGCTTGGGCGAGGCGCCGCCCTTCTTGCCGATGCGGGCGTAGTAGTCGGGACCGTACTTCTCCTTGACGGTCTCGCCACCTTTCCGGCCGATGGCGGCGTAGTGCTCCGCCCCGTGCCGCTCCTTCACCACCGAGCCGCCCTTCTTGCCGATCTCGGCGTAGAACTCCGGGCCCCGCTCGTCCGAGACCGTCTTGCCTCCCTTGGTGCCGATCGTCCGGTAGTAATCCTGCCCGTATTTCTGTTTGACGATGTCCCCTCCCTTCTTGCCAGCCTCGCGCACCGTCATCGGTGTCGATTGGGCCATTGCGGTACCTCCTCCACTTCAAACGCCCGCAGGCGCAGCACCCGGGCCGGCTTCCCGGCGTGAATTCTCCTGCGTCTCACTCCTTATACCGTAAACCTAACAAGCCGTCAAGGGACCATACTAGTGTCGACATCCTGTGACATTCCTATCAACATTCGACGTCCAATCGCACGCTTCCTGTCGTGTTGGCCGCCACCCCGGCTGCCGCGTATACTCCCTCACGTGCGACCCGCTCGTGCCCCGTCCGTCCCCATGGTCGGGTGCCGCTTGGCCGGCCGGGCTGCCGGGCCCGCGCAGTCTCGGCCTGGCCCGCCCTCTGGAGGTCTCCCTGAGCCATCCTGACCCACGGCCACCGCGCCCCGCCGATCCGGCCGCGCTCAGCGCCCGCGTCAAGGCGCTCGCGCACGGGCTTGGCTTCGACCTCGTCGGCATCGCCCGCGCCGAGCCGAGCCGCCAGCTCGCCCATTTCCGCGCCTGGTGCGCCGAGGGCCACGCCGGGGAGATGGCCTACTTGACGCGGCCGGAGGCGGCCGAGCGCCGGGCCGACCCGCGCACGAGCCTGCCCGATGCTCGCTCGGTGGTGGTGGTCGCGCTCGACTACACGCAGCCGCCGGCCGGTGCCCGCCCGCCGGTCCCCTCGGGGCCCGCCGGGCCGCGCGGTCGCGTGGCGCAGTACGCCCGCAACGACGACTATCACGAGGTGCTGGCCGCGCGCCTGCGGGCGCTGGCGGCGGCCATCGAGGCCGACGTCGGCTCGCCACTCGGCCACCGGGTCTACGTGGATACCGGGCCGCTCCTCGAGCGCGAACTGGCGGCGCTGGCCGGGCTCGGCTGGCAGGGCAAGCACACCTGCCTCATCCACCCCCGGCGCGGTTCGCACCTCGTGCTGGGCGAGCTCCTCCTTGCGCTCGAGCTCGCGCCCGATCCGCCGTTCACGGCCGACCACTGCGGCACCTGCCGACGCTGCCTCGATGCCTGCCCGACCGGCGCACTGGTCGAGCCCCGCCGGCTCGACGCGCGCCGCTGCCTTTCCTACCTCACCATCGAGCTGAAGGGGCCGATACCTCGCGAGCTGCGCCCCGCACTTGGCGACTGGATCTTCGGCTGCGACATCTGCCAGGACGTCTGCCCCTGGAACCGGCGCTTCGGCCGCCCGACCGACGACCCGGCCTTGCTGGCGCGCGACGATCTCGACGCGCCCGACCTGCCGGCCCTCCTCGCGCTCGACGACGCGGGCTTCCGGGCGCGCTTCCGTGGCAGCCCGATCAAGCGGGCCAAGCGCCGCGGCCTCCTGCGCAACGTGGCGGTCGCGCTCGGCAACTCGAACGACCCGGCCGCGCTGGCCCCGCTCGCCGCCGCGTTGGACGACCCCGAGCCGCTCGTGCGCGGCCACGCCGCCTGGGCGCTCGGGCGCCTCGCGAGATTATGTCGAGAGGTTGCCGCCGAGGCGGCGGCCGCGCTGGAGCGCGCACTCGAGGCAGAGGCGGACGCTTCGGTGCGCGCCGAGCTGGCGTCGGCGCTCGACGCGGCCCGCACCGAGCCCACCTCGATCACCTGATCATCC
>JBHOQZ010000473.1:0-4325 GCA_042408635.1 Chloroflexota bacterium | reverse complement strand
GGCCCGACCACGCGGCCGCCCGCCTTGCGCCGGGAGCGGCCGGGGTTTGCGTACCGTTATCGCTCGGCCCGGTCACGCGCCCGTCGCTGGCCCGTCGCGAGGCGGAGAGGCTGGTCTCCCTCGCCTATGCGGATCGGGTGTTTGGCGTCCGGGCCGTGGGCCAACCCCCCCGAGAGGATGCCTCGCCTAGGTGGGGAGGGCGTTTGGCCTCGCCCGTCCCAACGCCCCGGCGCCGGGGCGCGCGACGTCCACGGCCGAAGGCGCTGCGAACGCGCGCCGGGCGAGCATTGAGCCAACTCCTGGCGGCCGGATCGGCGCCGAGGCAAGCCACGCCGCCCGGTCGGCGCGCGTCCGCCGAGGAGCAGGACGCGGCAGGCACGCGGAACCGCATAGTCCCGCACGCCTGCGGCGTCGCGTGGCTGTTCGGTTGGTCCGGAGGCCGGTGCCGCGTTAGGCGCGGGCGGCGCCAGAGCGCTGGCGACGGCTGAAGCAGTCGCTGCAGTAGATCGGCTTCTCGGTCCGCGGCTGGAACGGCACCTGGGTCGCCTGGCCGCACTCGGCGCAGATCGCCGGGTAGAGCTGGCGCTGCTCGCGACCGTGGCCCGCATGGCTGGCGTGGGTCGCGGCGCCGTTGGGGTTGCGCGCGCGCCGGGTCGCCAGGCACGTGGGGCAGCGGCTCGGGAAGTAGGAGTGGCCGCGCTGGGCGAACGCCTCCTGGTCGGCGGCGGTGAAGACGAAGTTGCTGCCGCATTCACGGCAGACGAGCTGAGTATCGTTAAACGACAAGGAATCCTGCCTCCTCGGGATGATGTGGGTTGGGGGTCCGGACACGGTTGGTGGGAGCGGGCGAGACGAACCGGAGCGCCGGGTTCCTGCAGCACTTGGGAAGCCGAGGCTCGTCGTTGATACCACATATGAAGACTGATCTGGACCACTCTGCTTATTGTAATCGACAAACGTCGCGGCGTCGAACCAGCCGAGCGCGGCCCGGCGGTCCGCTCCCGAGCCGGGGCGGCCTGCTATAATGGCGCGCTGTGCCGGTGCGGCACGGGACGCCGAAGGGGAGGGAGTAGGTGGGCGAGCTGGATGTGGGCGAGGTGCTGGCGGCGCTGCCGCACCGACCGCCTTTCCTGCTGGTCGATCGCATCGTCGAGATCAGCGACGACGGCACGCGCATCGTCGGCATCAAGGCGGTGGGCGCCAACGAGCCCTACCTGGCCGGGCATTTCCCCGGCTACCCGATCATGCCCGGCGTGCTGATTGCCGAGGCACTCGCTCAGACGGGGGGCGTGCTGATCGGCCGCAACCCCGCCAACCGCGACAAGCTCGGCCTCCTGGCCGGCCTCGACGGCTTCCGGTTCAAGCGCCCCGTGCGGCCCGGTGACACGCTGCGCCTCGAGGTCACGCTCACGCGGCTGCGCATGGGCGTCGGGCGCATGACCGGCCGGGCGCTGGTGGGCGACGAGGTTGCGGCCGAGGGCGAGATCACGTTTTTCCTGGCGCCGATCGCCGACCTGCCCGGCGCCGAGGCACTGCAGCGCGAGCGCGCGGGAGGGGAGCGATGAGCCGGATTCTGGTCACGGGGTGCGGGGCGATCACGCCGATCGGGTTGAGCGTGCCGGAGTTCTGGCGCAACCTGCAGGCTGGCGTGAGCGGCGTCGGGCCGATCACGTCCTTCGACGCCTCGGCGCTGCCCACGCGCATCGCGGCCGAGGTCAAAGGCTTCAACCCGCGCGACTTCATGGAGCCGCGGGCTGCCCGCCGCATGGAGCCGTTCGCGCAGTACGCCGTTGCTGCCGCGCGCCAGGCGCTCGAGGACGCCGACTTCAAGGTCACCGACTCGAACGCCACGAGCGTGGGCGTGGTGATGAACACGGGCGGCGGCGGCTACGCGGCAGTCGTCAACGAGCAGCACGTGCTCGACCTGAAGGGTCCGGGCCGGGTCAGCCCGTTCTTCGTGCCGCTGATGGCGCCCAACATGGCCGCGGCCCAGGTCTCGATGGCGTTCGGCATCCGCGGGCCGGTGATCGCCTCGGTCGCGGCCTGCGCCGCCGGCATCTTCGCCTTCATCGAGGCCTACCACGTGCTCAAGCGGGGCGAGGCCGACATCGTCGTCGCGGGCGGCACCGAGGCCGGCATCATCGAGCTGGCGATCGCGGCGCTCGCCAATATGCAGGCGCTCTCGCGCCGCAACGACGAGCCGACCCGCGCCTCCCGCCCGTTCGACTGCGACCGCGACGGCTTCGTCTTCGGCGAGGCCTGCTGCGCGCTCGTGATGGAGACGGAGGAGCACGCGCGGGCGCGCGGCGCGCTCGGCCGCGCCATCGCCGAGGTGGCGGGCGGGGCCATGACCGCCGACGCCTTCCACGTCACCGCGCCGCAGCCGGAAGGGCTCGGCGCGACCGAGGCGATGCGCCGGGCGCTGCGCTTCAGCGGGCTGCGGCCGGAGGACGTCGACTACATCTGCGCCCACGGCACGGGCACGCCGCTCAACGACGCCGCCGAGACCGCCTCGATCAAGCAGGCGTTCGGGGAGCACGCCTACCGGCTGGCGGTCAGCTCGCCCAAGTCGATGGTCGGGCACACCCTGGGGGCGGCCGGGGCGGTCTCCGGCCTGGCGACGGTGCTAGCGATCCGTGACGGCGTGCTGCCGCCCACGATCAACCTCGACAACCCCGACCCCGCCTGCGATCTCGACTACGTGCCGAACGTGGCGCGCCGCGCCCGAATCCGCGCCGCGCTCGCCAACGGCTTCGGCTTCGGCGGCCAGAACGGCGTCGTCGCCTTCAAGGCGGTCTGAGCGGGACGCCTCGCCCCAGAATGGGGCGGCGGCGCGGTCTCAGTCCGCTGTCTGGGCGAGGGCGGGTGACTCGCGGCCGGCGATGCCCGCGAAGAGGTCGTCCTCGCGCTCGGGCGCGGGCACGCGGCTGCGCAGCCGGATGTAGTACTCGGCGCGGCCGCGCAGGCGCTGCAGATCCTCGGGGATCGTGTTCCAGAAGCCGTCCGGCTTCAACTGGCTGCGGTGCGCCTCGCGCGCCCGCCGCACGCGGTCGCCATAGCCCGTGACGTCGATCCGCGCGGTCAGGATCTCATCGGGCGAGCCCCAGTCGGGCGGCCGGTCCTCGGGCCCCCAGGGCCACTTGATGCCGCGCTCCTTGAGCGCCCACCAGAGCCTGTGCATCTCGCTGCGCGACCAGGCGAGCGCGTAGAGCTTCTGCGGCGCCCAGACCTCGCCTGCCTCGGGGTACTTCGTCGGGTCGGCCGCGGCCTGGAAGGCACCGGTGGTCACCAGGTGCGTCATCAGGTGGTCGGGGTGCTCGTAGCCGCCGTCCTCGCCGTAGGTGGCGATCACCTCCGGCCGGTGGCGGCGGATGATCCGCACCATGCGGCCGATCGCCTCGTTGAGGTTCGCCTGGTTGAAGCAGTCCGGGTGACCGTTCTCGGGCCAGCCCCACATGCCGCTGTCGCGGTAGCCGAGCAGTTCGCTCGTCTCGATGCCGAACGCCTCGACCGCGCGGCGCAGCTCGCCCAGGCGGATTTCGCCGAGGCGCGGCTTGTCCCGTTCGGGATCGAGGTCCGGATCGAGCACCTCCCCGCACTCGCCGTTGGTGCAGGTGACCAGGATCGTGTGCACGCCCTCGTCGGCGTAGCGTGCCAGCGTTGCCCCGCCCGAAAAGACCTCGTCGTCCGGGTGGGCGTGGACGATCATCAACGCGAGCCGCTTGCTCTCCGTGTTCTCCGCCAAAGCCCGCGTGGCTCCTCTCTCAACCGTGTTTGCTTACCGATCATTGTGCGGATCACCGTCTCCTACTCGGGCCAGAGCCGGGTCCGCTCTCAACCGTGTTTCCTTACCGATCATTGTGCGGCTTACGGATCGATAGTGCAAAGCCCGACCGGCCCGCCGGTTCGGGCAGCCCGAACGGACAGGTCCACCCCACACCTGCTCACCGGCCGACGCTACCGACCCACCCCCAGCCCATGGCGGAGGTGGCCTCCACGCCGTTCAGGGCCGCCCGTCTGCCAGGCCAGCCGAGCCGCAGGCTGACCTACCCCGCTTGGAGCACCGCGCCAGGCAGTGCCGCCCGACCCTCGCGCCCCCAGCCTCGCGGGTCAGGGGAGCCGCCGTCCTCGCCCCCAGCAATTCGGGGGCCGGCGAGCCTTCGTCCTCACCCCCCAGCATTGGGGGCCGGGGCGGCCTCCCCCGCCTCAGCGCTCGCGCCCGCGGCGGAACTCCTCGTAGTAGCGGCTGGCGGTCGGCTCGACCTGGCCCTGGTACTTGCTGCCCGCCTCGCGCGAGCCGTAGGGGTGCTCGGCCGCCGTCGTCA
>JBHOQZ010000468.1:0-1968 GCA_042408635.1 Chloroflexota bacterium | reverse complement strand
CACTGCCAGGGTGGGAGCCGCTCGGCGGTGGCCGCCAGCTACCTAGCGGCGCACGGCTTCGACAACGTGGCCGACATGGGGGCGGGCTTCGCCGCGTGGGAGGCCCAGGGCCTCCCGGTCGAGCGGCCGGCCCTCGCGGGTTGACGCGGAGCCCGGCAGATGCCCCTCCAGGGCACGGCGGTCGGCGCCCGGCTCGGGCCGATCACGTCGCATCTCACCAAGCGCCGGACGATGGCCTACGCCGCGGGCGTGCCGGACCTCAACCCGGCCTACCTCGACGACGTTCGCCCGGACGGCATCGTCGCCCACCCGCTCTTCCCGGTCACACTCGAGTGGGGCCTGCGGGGGGCGCTGATCGAGGCGCTCGGGGTCTCGCCGGAGGAGGCCGGGCACGTCGTCCACGCCACCCACGACCTGACGCTCCACCGGCCCCTGCGCCCGGGCGATGCGCTGACGACCACCGGCACGATCGTCGGCGTGGAGGCACGCCCGCCCGGCGCCTACGTGCTCGTGCGCTACGAGACGCGGGTACCCGCTCGCGGGTGCGCCGATGGTGTGCCCGTCGCCACGACCTACCACGGCAGCATCTTCCGCGGGGTGGGGATCGCGGGCGAGGCACGTGCGCTGGCCGGAGCGCCGCCGCTGCCGGAGCGGCCCCACGACCCCGGCACGGAGGCGTGGGTGGCCGAGCTGGCGGTCGACCGTGGCCTGCCGCACCGCTACACCGAGTGCTCGGGCATCTGGAACCCGATCCACACCGAGCGCGCCTATGCGCTCGGCGTCGGGCTGCCCGATATCATCCTGCATGGCACGCAGACGCTGGCGCTGGCGATCCGTGAGGTGGTCGCGCGCGGCGCGGGCGGCGATCCCGGGCGGTTGCGCCGCGTGGCCTGCCGCTTCGGGTCGATGGTGGTCCCCGATACGACCATCCGCGTCCTCGGCCGGGCCCACCGCGGGTCCGACGGGCAGACGGTCGTGGCCTTCACCGTCGAGAACGCGGCCGGTCAGCCGGCGATCCGCGACGGCGTGGCGGTGCTGGCCGGCTGACCACCACCCGCCCAGGGCAGCCGCGTCGGTAGATCGAGGGGACCGAGGAGCGTTCAGCGCCGACCATCAAGGGGCTCGCGCGCGAGTGTGCGCGAAACCGGCAGACCACCATCGCAGAGGAGGTTCCGACGATGACCCAGGGTGGCGATCCGCTTGCCCTGCTCAACCGCACCTTCGACCAGTTCGAACGGATCCTGGCCGGCGTGACGCCCGACCAGGCCACCCGGTCGACGCCCTGCGAGGGCTGGGACGTGCGCGCGCTGATGAGCCACGTGCTCGGCGGGCTGGCCCGCATGGGGGCGGCGTTCAGCGGCGCCACGCCACCGGCCGCCCCGGGCGGTCAGCCCGCTCAGCCGCCCGAGGTGCCACCGGCGGAGTGGGCGAGCACGTTCCGGGCGCGGAAGGACGCGCTGCTCAACGCCGCCCGCCAGCCGGGCGCGCTCGAGCGCCGCTACCAGACGCCGCTCGGCGAGCTGCCGGGCTCCGCCTTCGCCGGCATCATCACGACCGAGTACACCATCCACGCCTGGGACCTGGCGCGGGCGACCGGGCAGACCGACAAGCTCGACCAGTCGATCGCCGAGACGCTGCTGCCGATGGTGCAGCGCATGCTCCCGCCCGAGCGGCGCGGCCCCGGCCAGCCGTTCGCGCAGGAGGTGCCGGTGCTGGCCGACGCTCCCGCGTACGACCGCCTCGCCGGCTTCCTCGGCCGCCAGGTCTAGCCCTCGACCGACCCGGCGCCGCGTCGGTACCTGATTTCGCACGATCGCCCGGCACCGGGTCGCCTGCAACCGGGTCGAGGGCACGCTGCCGGGTGTTGGCAGGAGCGAACGTGTTCCGGGCACTGCCCTGAGCTGAGCTCGCAAAGCCGGCACGAGCCGGCTGAGAAGCGGACGTCCCAGCCCACTGCGGGGGCTGGGA
>JBHOQZ010000464.1:0-14001 GCA_042408635.1 Chloroflexota bacterium | reverse complement strand
CCCGATCCGCATAGGCGAGGGAGACCAGCCTCGCCGCCTCGCGACGGGCCAGCGACGGGCGCGTGACCGGGCCGAGCGAGCACGGTCCGCAAACCCCGGCCGCTCCCGGCGCAAGGCGGGCGGCCGCGTGGTCGGGCCGCGTCAGGGGGTGGTCGAGCCGGTGAGCTCGAGCGTCTGGCGGATGCGCCGCAGCTCGGCGTCGATCGCGGCCAGCGTGTCCCGCGAGGTCTCCATCTTCGCCTGCTCCGCCCGAACGAAGCGTGTGTAGGGCGCAATCGCCTCGCGGATGCGGTCGAGCGAGGCAGCGAGCTCGCGCTCGAACTGGTCGGTCATCGCGGCCTCGAGCCGTTCGCGCAGCTCCTCGGTGCGCTTGCGGAACTCGTTGCGCACGACCCGGCGCCGGTGCGGGATGATGTAGAGGCCGAGCCCGGCGATCGTGGCGGCGGCGAGGATCCCGGTGATGTCGGCCGCCGCGGTCCCCACGATCGCGGCCACCAACGCACCCAGCGAGACGGCGCCCACCTCGGCCACCGCCGTCTGCGCCACGGCGTCGCGCATCGTATCGCCGAGTTTCTTCGCCTCGGCATCGCGGTCGAAATCGTCGATCACGTCGCGGGCGCGCCGGGCGACCGATTGGAGCAGCTCGGCGCGGTTGTACTCAAAGGTGCCGATCTGGCCGATCAGCTCCTCGTCGCGGGCGGCCCGGCGGCGGCGGTTGAGGAACTCGGTGACGCTGCGCCACATCTTGATCTCGCGCTCGACAAGCCAGTCGATCAGGGATTGCACCTCGGCGTCGAGCTGGCTGACCGTATCGGCGATCACCTCGCGCTCGAACTCGCCGCGGGTGCGCTCGGCGTTGAAGAGGTCGAAGATGCGCCCGAGGCGCAGCGTGCTGTCGAAGAAGGCATCCCCGCGGCGCTCGAGGTCGTAGATGACGCCGTTGATGCGGCTAAGCCGGCCCTCGAAGTCGCGCCGCATGTCGTCGGCGTAGACGTTGAGCTGCTGCTCAATCTGCTCGTTGGTCTTGACGTCCTCGGCGAGCCGGCCGAGCTGATCGTTGACCGCGCCGAGGTACTGGTTGTTGAGGCGCTGGGCGACGGCGAGCGGGCTGAGCAGCTTCAGGCGGATGCGGTTCGCCTCGTCGAGGGTGTCGACGATGTGGCGCTCGAGCGCGTCGAAGCGGCTAGCCTGGAGCAGCGCCTCACGCTCCAGCGGCGTCTCGGCGCGCTTGGCACGCGCGGCCACCCGCGCCGAGACGGGCCAGACCTCGGGCGCGAAGCCGAGCAGCGCCTTGACATTGTCGCGGACGAACTCCACGACCTGCGCGAGCTCCGTCTCGCTCTCGATGAGATCGATCTTGTTGAGGATGATGAGGACCTTCTTGCCCCACTCGCGGATCAGCTCGAGAAACTGCCGCTCGCTCTCGCTGAAGGGCCGCTCGACTGAGGTGACGAACAGGACCAGGTCGCTGCGCGGGATGAAGGCGCGCGTGATCTGCTCGTGGCGCCGAACGATCGCGTTTGTCCCGGGCGTGTCGACGACGCTGATCTCCCGCAGGAACTCGGCCGGATAGGTGCGCTCGACGACCGCCTCGCCCCGCACCGTCTCGGTCGGTTCCTCACCCCAGCGCAGGATGTTGACGAGGTTCGTCGTGGGGGTGAGCCCCTCGGGCATCACCGGCGCGCCGACCAGGGCATTGATGAAGGCGGACTTGCCGGCGTTGAACTCGCCCACGACCACGAGCAGAAACATCTCGCTCAGGTCGTCGGCGGCCTGCCGCAGCACCGCCAAATCCTCGGCGGGGGCGCCGAACGCCGCCAGCGCGTCGCGCAGGCGCTCGATGAGCGCGCGCTCCTCCTCGCGCAGATCGATTCGCCGCCGATCCAGCAGCCGCGTCACCACCCCAACCATGCTGCTCCCGCTCCCGGTCTCACCCGCCCGATCGTCGCGTGACCGCTCACCGTCGGTTAGCCGAATCGTGGCTTCGAACCATTCTACCTTGCGGCGTCACCGAGGGCGAACGCACGAATCGGGCCAGGGCTGGTCGGGCCCCTTGCCCCCAATGGCGGCCATCGATCGGCTCAGGCGCACCGAGCTGACGGGTCGGCGGCGGCGCAGAGGGCAACGTTGGAGCCGGCGAGCGCCAGCAACTCGACGACGGGCAGCCGCTCCTCGAAGGTGAGGCAGGCGACGCCCGGCTGGCCGAGCAGATCCCGCACCGCGGCGTCGGCCAGCACCACCACCGGCGCCTTGCCGGCGACCGCCGGCAGCGTCTCCGCCAGCGAGCGCGCGGCGGTCGGCGTCGTGGCAAAGGCGAGTAGGACGCGGCGGCCCCGGTTCACCAGCGCCAGATCGGGTAGGAAGACGCAGCCGTCGAGGATGACGGGCTCGGGGTCGGAGCGCACGGTCCAGCCCTGGCCGACGCCCTGCCGCCGCAGCGCCGAGAGCTCGCGCCGCAGCTCGGTCTCCAGGCCGCGGTCGAGGGGGTCGGCCTCGGCCTCCGCCGTCTCGGCCGGTCCGCGCGCGCCCAGCATCTCCAGCATCTCGGCGTCGAGGCGCATCAGGTGCGGGCGCCCTTTCAACTCGACCGTGGCGACGCCGCCGTCGAACTCGTGCGCCGCCACCAGGCGCACCAGCACCCGCACCAGCCGTCCACCGTGACGCGTCCACGACCCGAGCGCGTCCTGACGACCGTAGAGGACGAAGCGGGCGCCGCGGCCGTGGCGCTCGATCCGGCCGGCCACGCCGTGCCGCTTGAGCAGCGCGGCGAAGCGCTTGACGGCCGCGCGCTCGAGCGTGACCGCGTCGAGGGCGATGCGCGACGAGGCGCGCAGCGCCGTATCGAGCGTGTGGTAGTTGTAGAGCGCCGCAACGTCGACCGGGTACGGCGCGGCGCGCGTGATCCGCTCGAGCACGCGGAACTCCTCGGCGTCGAGCGTGAGCAGCGCGTCGAGCTGATCCAGGCGGACGCCCCACCGCTCGAGCAGGGGCGTGAGCAGCTCGGCCCGGCGATGCGGTGGGATGAAGCCGTGGTGGAGCGCATTCGCGTGCTCGAAGAGGCGCAGGCGCAGCGCCCGCGCGTCGGCGATGCCGTCGGCCGCGAGCCGGGCGGCGGCCACCTCCCCCACCACCTCGGCGATCGTGCGCACGCGGTAGTGGTAGCTGCGCGTGAGGCAGGCGACGATGCAGCGCGCCAGGCGCGGGTCTCCGAAGAACTCGACCAGGGCCGCCGGCTCCATCTCGCCGCGCCGCCGCCCCACCTGCTCCTCGAAGTAGCGGATCGCCACCGCGATGCGCGGCAGGTCCTTCGAGCCGCGCAGGAGGCGCGGATAGAGCTGGGCCGAGCCGTCGTCGCGGTTGCGCCGCACCGTGCGACGGAGATCGCTCAATGGAAAGGCCATGCCGGTACCCCCAACCGCTCAGGCGACCCGATCCGCCGCCGGGCGGCGGGTGGCGCCCCGGCGGCGGCGCGAGGCACCGACCTCGCTCGTCCGCCGCGTCACCAGTTCGTAGAGCAGCGCCTCGTCGGGCTTCGGGCGCAGCACGCGCCCGAGCCGCTGGATGTACTCGCGCCGGGCGGCGCTGCCGCTGACGACGATCGCCACATTGGCGTCGGGCACGTCGACGCCCTCGTTGAGGACGCGCCCGGTGATCAGCTTGGTGAACGCGCGGGCGCGGAAGCGCTCGAGGATCAGGCGGCGCTCGGCCGCGTCGGTCTTGTAGGTGATCGCCGGCAAGGCGAGCCGGCGGCTGAGTAGGTCGACGATCGAGGTGTACTCGGAGAAGACGATCACCAGGTCGTCGCGGTGACGATCGAGCAACTCCTCGACGACGCCGATCTTCGCCTCGGCGTTCATCGCGATCAACCTGGCTTCATGGTGCGCCTGGAGCGCCCGGCGTGCCTGCGGATCGCTGCCGGCGTGCTGGATCAGGCTCTGGAAGAAGTCAATCGGCGAAAAGCCGCGCAGGCGCGACGAGGCGATGCACCAGCGGTACTCCGCCATGAGCATCTCGTAGCGGTGCTGCTCCTCTGGCGAGAGGTCGACGTAGACCCGCTTCTCGCGGAACGAGGCGATGTGCTTCTCGCGCGCGAGCTCGACCGGGGACTTGCGATAGATCTCGGGCCCGACCAGCCGCTCGAGGTCGAGGTGTCCCATATCCGCCCGCTCGGGCGTGGCCGAGAGCCCGAGCCGGAACGGCGCCGCCAGCCGCTCGGCGATCCGCCGATAGGCCTGCGCCGGCAGGTGGTGGACCTCGTCGAAAACCGCCAGCCCGAAGCTGCCGAGCTGGCGGCTGCGGATCATCGCCGAGTCGTAGGTGATGACGGTGATCGGCCGGAACTGACGCTTGCCGCCGCCGACGATGCCGACCTCGCTCTCCGGCAAGCCCAGCCGCTCGATCACGCCCTGCCGCCACTGGTGCAGCAGCTCGATCGTCGGCACGACGACCAGCGTCTGCACGCCCACCCTCTGCATCGCCATCAGCGCCAGGACCGTCTTGCCCGCACCGGTCGGCAGCACGACGACGCCCCGGCCACGGTTGGCGATCCAGGCGTTGAGCGCCTCAGTCTGGTAGCTGCGCGGTCGGATGGCCAGATTCAGGTCGTATTTGAGGAGCAGATCGGCCGGCAGCTCGTCGAGGAGCGCGTCGAGGTCGCGCCCCGGCTCGAGCGGATCGAAGACCGCGCCCAGTTCGAGCTCGCCGTCACCGTCGCCGCTCGCGGCCACCTCGACGATCTCCACGGCGGGCTCATCCCGTGGTGTGCGCGCGCGCCCCCCGCGCCCGAACGTCTGCATTCCGGCCATCCGTGTCGCCACCCTCTCCGGACGCCGCCACCGCGTCCCCGCGGCGCGGCGCCTCGATCATCGGTTGTCTCGAACTTTTGTTCTAAGATTATAGTCACCCGCCCCCTCAACGGCAACCACGGCACCGGCCGCGCGGCGGTCGATCGAGCGGGCAGCGGCCGTTGTGGCGGGCGGGCAACTGTGCTACTGTAGCGGCCGGCGTTGTCCCGGACGGGCCGGGCGGGCGGCAGGACGTCGGGCAGACAGCTGGAGGTGAGCGTGGCGCGCGACTCGGGCAATCGGTGGCGCCGCGCGATCCTCGCCGGTCTAGTGATCGCCCTCCTCGACACCCTGACGCACCTCGCCCTCGTCATCAACCTCCCGGCCGACTGGCAGAGCGTCATCGTGTCGCTCGACTTCGTCGCCAGCATCCTCATCTTCTGGTGGATCGGCTCATTCGCCGGGCGCCTGACGGGCCTGGCTCGCCCCGGCGCGGAGCTGGGCGCGCTGGCGGGGGGTCTGGCGGGCGCGATCGACGTCCTCGTCTCGCTCGGCTTTCCCGTGCCCAGCGATGTGCCGCTGGCTCAGCAACTGATCGGCCTCCTTTCGCAGAACCTCTTCCTCGGCGGCGTGCTCGGCCTGCTCGCGGCCTGGTTCGCAAGCCGCCAGCGCGTCGGCCCGCCCCCGGTCAATGACCGCCGTTGATCGCCCCCTGATCGCGCTGCATCTGTCGCCGGTGGCCCGCCGGCTGCTGGCCGCGGCGCCCGCGACGGTCGAGGCGATCAAGCTCGGCCCCTGGGCGGGCCGCGACGAGATCGCCGCGCTCGCGCAGGAGCGCCCGATCCTGCTGCACTCGCTCGGCCTGATCCTGAGTGCCGACGCCCCCGAGCCGCGGGGCGGCTGGGCGGCGGCCGATGACCTCATCCGCCTCACGCGGACCCCCTGGGTCTCGGAACACCTCGGCTTCGCGGCGCGTGAGGTGGCGATTCGCTGGTCAGCGGGGACGGTGACCGTCGATGCCTCGGGTCCGCTCACGGCCGAGGCGGCGCGGGAGCGCATCACCCGCAATCTCGTGGCCCTGCGGGAGCGCCTGAGCGTGCCGGTCCTGGCCGAGAACCTGGACTACGTGCCCAATCCCGCCTACGCGCACGTGACGCGGCCCGAGTTCGTCCGTGCCGTGATCGAGGACGCGGGGGTCGGTCTCCTGCTCGATGTGGCGCACGCGCGGATCGCGGCCGACTGGCTTGGCCTGTCCAGCCGCGACTACCTGGCGCGCCTCCCGCTCGACCGGGCGGTCGAATGGCACGTCAACGGCCCGCGGCCGCGCCCGGACGGCCGGCTCTGGGATGCGCACGCCTCCCTCCTCGAGGAGGATCTCGAGCTGCTCGCCTGGTTGCGGCCGCGCTGTCCGATCCTGCGCGCCGTCACGCTGGAATACGAGGGTGAGGACGCCGACCGGGAGCTAGCCAGGCTGCGCGACGTGCTAAGCTCGTAGGCGACTCGTTGCCGCGCCCTGAGCAACCGGCTAAACCAGCGGCAGGCGGCGCTCTTGCGAAGCGCTGGGTTGTTATGTCGAGCGTTGCGCAGAGCCGAGGACCGACCGCCTCAGCGCCCTAGCGCGGCGCTCCCCGGCCCGCGTAGCGATCGATGAAAGTCAGCGCGGCCGTCTCGTCCCACGCGTCGAGCTCCAGCAAGCGCGTCCAGGCTGTCAAGACGATCGGCGCCTTGAGGTCGCGCCGGTTCGGGGCGACGACAATGTCGTCGCGCGCGGCCGCCAGGCGCCAGAGGCGAGCCAGGAGGACTGGGCAGTTGTCGCAGCGGTACTGGATCAGCACGACGCCGCGGCGGAGGAGACCGACCTGGATCTCAGGGTCGAGCTGGCCCGGGAGAAAGCGATTCGACACCGGGTACTCCCAGTACGCGCCCGAGGTCGGCGGTGAGGAGTTGTAGGCGGGGTGCCGGCGGTCCCCAGTCCGCCAGAGCTGCGCGCCTTGGTCGTCGAAGACGATCTCTCGACCCGGCACACCGTCCGGGCCACAGCCCGCCAGCAACGTCAGCATCAGCAGGATGAAAGCCGCGGCGCCGATCGCCCCTCGCCGGGCCAGGGCGATTGGGGCCGCCATCTGCTCCCGCGCCGGCGGCTCTACTGCCCGGCGCGCTCGGGCCGGCAGCGTTAGCTCGACCATCTCACGCATCGGCGCCGCGCTCGCCTCCTGGCACATCCAGGGCTCGATCTCCCGCACCTGGAGAGGTGATGGCGTCGCCGGGTGTTGCCCGCGGCCGGGTAGCCTCCGCCGGGGCGTGCTCGGCCGCGGGCGGGCGGGAGAGCAGGTCGGCGGCGGCAGCCTGCGCCTCGGCGTAGACCCGGCGCAAGGGGACGCCCGTGCGCTCAGCGACCGCGCGGCAGCTCGCGTACTCGGGCGATGCCGTAATCGCCCGGCCGCGCCGGAGCCCGAGCTTGACCGTGACCCGGCCGTGCGCGGTCTCGACCTCGACGCTGCGCCGCTCCAGCCGGTCGCGCCGCACCTCCTGGCGACGCACCCCAAACGTCGTCGTCTCGGCAAAGATGGTGTCGAGCAGCGCCTCCGCGCGGTCGGGCGGCGCGAGCACGCTGAGCTGGACCGCGGGCCGTCCGCGCTTCATGCCGATCGGCGTCGTCCAGACATCGAGCGCGCCGAGCGCGAACCGCCGCGCGGCCACGTGCTCGTACAGCTCGGGATTCATGTCGTCGATGTTGGTCTCGAGCAGCACCACCGTGTCGGGGCCGCTGTCGGCCGCCTGACCGACGAACAGCCGCAGCAGGTTGGCGACGGGGAACTCGCGCTGACCCGCGCCGTAGCCCACCCGCTCGACGATCATGGGGGGCTGCACGCCCCAGGCATCGACCAGGGTTGCCAGGAGCGCGGCCCCGGTCGGCGTCACCAGTTCCCCCTCGATATCGACGCCGTGCGTTGGCAGGCCGACCGTGAGCGCGGCCACGGCCGGCGGCGGCACCGGCAGCCGCCCGTGCGCGGTCTGGATGGCGCCGCGGCCGACGGGCAGGGATCCGGCGACGATGCGCTCGGCCCCCAGGGCCGCGAAGCCGGCGAGGGTGCCGACGACGTCGACCAGCGTGTCGACCGCCCCGACCTCGTGGAAATGCACGGCGTCGACCGTCGTGCTGTGGATCTGGGCCTCGACCTCCGCCAGCCGACGCAGCACCTGCTCCGCCCTCGAGGCGGTCGCCTCCGGCAGCCCGGCCCGTGCGATCAGCGCCAGGAGGTCGCCCAGTCCGCGATGGGCATGGTGGGGGGCCGCGCTGCCCGATTCGGGCGAGACGACCTCGACGAGCGTGCCGCGGAGGCCGTTGCGCAGGACCGTCCGGCGCCTCAGCTTGACGCCGGGCAGGTCGAGGCGCCGCGCCAGGGCCTCGAGCGCCTCGAAAGACCAGCCGGCATCGACGAGCGCACCGAGCAGCATATCGCCGCTCACTCCAGCGAAAGGATCGACGTAGACGACGCGCACGGCCGCGGGCTCCCCGATGATCGAGCGTTCCGCACCCAGTATAGCGGCGCCCTGCCTCCATCGAGCGACCGGTGGAAATGGCGGCGCCCCCGGCTCAAGCTGAGAACCGGGGGCGCCAGGGCCGAGGCGTCGGTTAGTCGGCGATGTAGACGTCCATGATCGTCGACTGGCTGAAGTAGTAGTCGAGCGGGGAGGACGTCCAGCCCTTGACCTTGGGGCTGACGAGGAAGCTGTTGACGCTGTTGGCGACGAAGACGACCGGCGACTGATCGAGGAGGATCTGAGCCGCCTGCTTGTACAGCTCGTTGCGCCGCTGCGGGTTCTGCTCGCCGTCGGCCGCACGGGTCAGCCGGTCGAACTCGGCGTTCTTCCAGCCGGTGTGCGATACCGTGGCGCTGGAGTGGAACACGGTGGTGTACCAGTCCTGCGGATCGGGGTAGTCCATACACCAGCCGAGGTAGAACATCTGTGGCGTCGTGTCCTGCTTCTTGAGCATGGCCGTGTAGGCCTTGCCCTCGACGGGATCGAGCTTGATCTTCAGGCCGAGCGCCTGCTGGAGCTGGTTCTGCACCCACTCAGCGCGGAGCTGGTTGCGCGGGTTGCTGCTATAGCTGTAGGTAATCTCCGGCAGGGAGGCCGGGTCGATGCCGGCGGCCTGCAACGTCGCCCTGGCGGCGGCCGGGTCGTAGTTCCAGACCTTCAGGTCGGGGTAGTAGCCCGGGATCCCCGGCGGTACGAACTGCGTTGCCACCTGGCCAAGGCCGCGGTTGACGTCGCGGACCCAGGTCTCGCGGTCGAACGCCTGGGCGATCGCCTGGCGCAACGCGAGATTGTCCATCGGCGGGCGCGTCGTGTTGAAACCGAGGTAGTAGGTGCAGGTGCCCGGCTCGAGCCGGAACTGGGCGTTGAGCTGCGGGTCGCTGCGAACGCGGTCGATCTCGCCGGAGCCGACGCCCACGATGTCCAGCTCACCGTTGAGGTAGGCAGTGAAGGCCACCGTAGCGTCGTTGATCATGACCTCTTCCCAGCGCTGGATCTTCGGCGCGCCCCGCCAGTAGTTCGGGTTCGCCTCGAAGACCATGCGGACCTGGTGCTCCCAGACGGTGAGCTTGAACGGGCCGTTGCCGATGTAGGTCTCAGGCTCCGTCCAGAGGCTGCCACCCTGGTCGATCATGTCCTTGCGGGTCGGGATGCCGTTCCAGGTCGCCAGGATCGCCGGGAAATACACGGCGGGCTTGTCGAGCTGGAAGACGATGGTGTAGTCGTCCGGCGTCTGGATGCCGACGTTGGCGGCCAGCCGGTCGAGGGTCGCCTGATCGGTCGAGGTGCTGGTGTTGTACGCCTCGGCGCCGACGATGTCGTAGCCGGTGAAGGCGTATTCACCGGCAGTGCGGGGATCGAGGTGCCGCATCCAGCCGTACTTAAAGTCCTTCGACGTCAGGCTGACGCCGTCGCTGTACTTCAGGCCCTGCTTGATGCGCGCGGTGATCGTCTTGCCGTCGGACGAGATCT
Source organism: Chloroflexota bacterium (assembly GCA_042408635.1). Taxonomy (GTDB): domain Bacteria; phylum Chloroflexota; class UBA6077; order FW602-bin22; family JBHOQZ01; genus JBHOQZ01. The sequence continues at coordinate 4,201 of JBHOQZ010000464.1, read as the reverse complement.
CGGGCATCGCCGCCGCCATCTCGGGCGTCAGGTTGCCGTTGCGGTCATAGGTGTACAGGTTGCTGAACACCTTCATGATCACGTCGATCTCGTTGGTGAACGACGCCTTCTGCGGGTCGATCGTGTCCGGCTCGCTGCCGACGGTGCGCAGCACCTGCTCGGCTGCCAGGCGCGGTTTCGCCGCCTCGCCGGCCTGCACTGTGCTCAGCGTCGGCAGAAGTGCGAAGCCGAGCGCGAACGCGCCGACGAACGCGGCTCGGATAACGCGTGACACCACGGTCTCCGTACCTCCTACACTGCGCATGCTCTGCGCCTCGCGTGCGGTCTGATCTGGCGGGCACTGCTGCGGCGTCGGCGAGGCACTGCCATGCGGCGCCGCACACTGTCGCCGCGCACCCGCCGACCCGATCCTGGTCCGCTGTCTCGGGACGCGCTGGGCAGGCGTGTCTCGAGCCCGGTCACCCCCTTCGCTTCGCCCGGAGAGAGTTCAGCGCCAGCTCACTAATAGATTGGGCGGTATTTCCTAGACTAAAGGACAGCGCGCTCGGACCGAAGGTTCAACGGCAAGGGGTAACAATGCTGTTACCGAAGGTGCGCAGGGGTGGTGCGGAAACACAAGCAGGCCGCCTCCTGTCGTGGAGGCGGCCTGCTTGTAGAACTGCATACGAGAGTGCATACGAGAGCGGGCGGTGGCTGGGAGCCACCGAGCTTCGGGTAATGAGCCCGACGAGCTGCGGCTGCTCCATCCCGCGACGGGCGAGAACGCGTCTGACCTGCTGCCGCCAGCCGCCGGGCTCATTACCCGAAGCTCGGTGGCTCCCAGCCACCGCCCGCTATACTTCTCACGCTGTTTGGTGGCGAAAGAGGCCACCCGGTTCGGCTCAGGTCGATTCGGGTGGCCTCTTTTGCCTTCCAGGCTCTTGCGTCGCCAACGCCAGGCGTTGCACGAGCGCTCGCGCATCCCTGAGGTGGCCTCTTTTGCCTTCCAGGCTCTTGCGTCGCCCCCTACCGCCCAGCTCCGCTCAAGCCGTGATGGGTAGCCCCGCGAAGTGGGCCAAGAAGGCCCACACGTCGGCCTCCTCGGCCACGAGCTTGCCCACCGGTTTGCCGATGCCGTGCCCCGCCTCCGACTCGACGCGCAGCAGGACGGGCCGCTCCGGGTCCGCCGGTAGCATTGCCTGCATCAGCGCCGCCATCTTGAGTGCATGGAGCGGGTGGACGCGCGTGTCTCCCTCGGCCGTCGTGAAGAGCACGGCGGGGTAGCGCGGGCCGGGCCGCAGGTTATGGTAAGGCGAGTAGGCGTAGAGCCAGCGGAAGTCTTGCGCCACCTCGGGATCACCGTACTCCGGGATCCAGAGGCGGGCGACCAGGAAGCGGTGGTAGCGCACCATGTCGAGCAACGGCACCTCGCACGCCACCGCCCGAAACAGCTCAGGCCGCTGCGTGATCAGCGCCCCCATCAACAGGCCGCCGTTGCTCCGCCCGCGGCTCGCCAGCCGCTCCGGGCGCGTGTAGCCATTCTCAATCAACCACTCGGCCGCCGCGATCATGTCGTCGAACACGTTCTGCTTGCGCTCGCGCTTGCCCGCGGCGTGCCACGCCTCCCCGAATTCGCCGCCACCCCGCAGGTTGGGCAGCGCCCAGACGCCGCCGCGCTCGATCCAGGCGTAGCTACCGGGCAGGAACATCGGCGTGCGACTGATGTTGAAGCCGCCGTAGCCGGTCAGCAGCGCCGGATTCTCCCCGCGCGCCGCGATCCGCGGCCCGTGCACGAGAAACATCGGCACGCGCGTGCCGTCGCGCGAGGTGTACCACACCTGCCGCACCTCCACCGAATCGGTGCGCGCCGGGGTCTCGCTCGCGGCGAAGAGCGTGGTCCGGCCCGTCGAGAGATCGTGCCGGTAGGCCCGGCTCGGCAGCGTGAACGAGGTGAAGCCGAAGAGGAGCTCGTGGCCCGTCGCCTCCCCTCGCAGCACCTCGACCGTGCCGAGCGGTGGCAGGTCGACGGCGCCGCGCGGGTGCCCGTCCAGATCGAAGAGCCGAATGGCGCTGCTGGCATCGACCAGGTACTCGGTCGCGATCGTCTCGCCCACGACGCGCATCGCCTGCAGGGTGTGCTCCGCCCGGGGGATAACCTCGCGCCAGGCCGCGCGCTCCGGCGTCTCGAGGTCGGCGACCAGCACGCGGTACGTCGGTGCGCCCTCGTTCGTGAGCACCCAGAGGCGCCCGTGGGCGATCTGGACCCAGTAGATCGCCTCGGCTTCAGGGCTCAGCCGCCGGAAGCCCGCGTCGGGCCGCTCACGATCGAGCAGATACAGCTCCGTCCGCGACCAGCCAAGGTGCGCGCCCACGACCAGGTACCGCCCGTCGGCCGAGAGCGTCACCGTGGGCGTCTCCTGCGGGTTTCGCCCGGCGCCGAAGACGCGCGCGTCGTCCTGGGGCACGCCGCCCAGGCGGTGGAGAAACACGTGCCGGTGGTAGTGCAGCTCAGCGTCCGGCACCGTGCCGGGTGCCGGCAGCCGCGTGTAGAAGAAGCCGCTGCCGTCGGGCAGCCAGGCCAGGCTCGTCATGCGGGTGCGCGGGATGCGATCCGGCAGCGGCTCGCCGGTGTCGACCGCGACGACGTAGAGCGTGCTCTGCTCGTCCCCGCCGCGTGAGAGGCCGTAGGCGACGAGGCGACCATCGGCGGAGGGATACCACCAGTCCAGCGTCGTCAGCCCCGTCGGGTCGAAACTGTTCGGGTCGACCAACGTTCGCTCAGGCCCGTCCGCGCCGACGCGTACCCGCAGCGCGGCCTGCTGCTGGCCCGGCTCGCGCCGGGCGTAGAAGTAGCGCCAGACGTCCGGGCCACGCTTCGGTACCGGCGTCGAGAGCTGGCCGGTGGCGAGCAGCTCGGCCAGGCGTCGCCGCAGCGGCTCGCGCTCGGGCAGCCGGGCCAGCCACGCCTCGGTGCGCGCGTTCTGCTCGGCGATGAAGGCACGGGTGGCCGGGCTCCGCTCGTCCTCGAGCCAGCGGAATCGATCAGCAACCGCCACCCCGTGGATGATCTCGGTCACGCCCGTGCGATCCGCCGATGCCGCCATCGACCCTCCTCACTCGACCCCGATCGGGCCGCGCTGCGCCCTCGCCTCCGACGCCCCGCCCCACCATCGCATCGCGAGCACCCGCCGGCCCCGGCGGATCCGACCGTTATGTCGCCTTGCCAGTCCCCATCAGCGCGACTGGTCGAGCCAAGGGGCGAGGGCGGCGCGCAACGGCTCGGGCACCGGCTTGGAGCGCCCGGCCGCGTAGTCGAAGCTCACCAGCACGCTCCGTCCGGTCGCCACGGTCTGGCCGGTCGCCTCGTTCCAGACGCGGTAGACCCAGACGAAGCTGCGATTGCCCACCGACTCGGGGCGTACGCCGCAGCGCAGGCGATCACCCCAGCTCGCCGGCACGTGGTAGGTGCAGGTGGCCTCGGCCAGGATGATGTCGAGCTCCGCCGGGTGGGACAGACCCATCAACTGCATGTACCACTCGGTGCGCGCATCCTCCATGTAGCGCAGGAAGAGCGTATGATTGACGTGCCCGAGAGCGTCCAGGTCGCGAAACGGCACCTGGACCGCGATCTCGTATGCCCAGCGCTCGGGCGCTGCCTCAGCCATGCTCATCGCTCACGCCGTCGATCTCCTCGCTGGTCGGGGCGTCGCCGCGTCTCGGCCACCACCAACCAAATCACCGTACTGCCTGGAATGATGATAATCGCCCGCCGTGCGACGCGCGTTTTCTGCCGGGCCCACCTGCCACGCAGGTCTGCCGAAAAGCCCTATCGGCGGGGACAGCGGCGTCCGGCTCCCCACCGCGGCGCGCACCGCACCGCCGGCGCCCGCCCATCGAGTCGGCTTCTGGTGCGGCGGCGCACTGCCCCCCGGATCTGGCCCGGGAGTTGTCGGGGTCAACACAGTCGCGGGTGCTGCCCGCCGACCCGACCGATCGAGGGTAACCCCCGGGCGGCCGGGTTCGTTCGCACCAGATGTGCGCAGAAACCGTCGTCGCGGCCAGTTGCCGGCTCACCGGCAAGCGTGCTACATCGTAGTCATGGGTTGGCCTGGCGGCGAAGCGCCAGGGGTCGGGCCGGCCCATTCGATTGCTCGGTGAGCCATCGGAGGAGACAGACGCGATGACCGACGCGCGAACGGAGATCGACCGGCTGCGCGAGGAG
>JBHOQZ010000463.1:0-3916 GCA_042408635.1 Chloroflexota bacterium | reverse complement strand
TCGACGCCGACGACCTCAAGGTGCTGGGGCTGGCGATCTCGAACGGGCTGGTCGCGCTCTCGGGCGCGTTCGTCGCCCAGTATCAGGGCTTCGCCGATGCCGGCATGGGGCTGGGCACCATCGTGGCGGGGCTCGCCTCGGTCATCGTCGGCGACACCCTCCTGCGGCCGGCGCACGTGCCGGTGGCGCTGGCGGGGGCCGTGCTCGGCTCGATCATATACCGCCTGGCGATCGCGGGCGCGCTCGTGCTCGGCCTGGCCGCCACCGACACACGCCTGGTGACGGCGCTGATCGTCATCGTCGCGCTCTCGGTACCGGGCATCCGCCGCTCGATCCTGCCGCGGGTCGGCTCCGTGTCGACGCGCCCGCGCGAGGCGGTGCGCACGTGAGCGCGCTGCCGACCGCGTCGGGCTCGGAGGCCGCCGCCGCCACCGCACCGGCCGTCCTGGCGGTCGAGCGGGTGCGGCGGGTCTTCAACCCCGGTACCGTCGACGAGGTCGTGGCGCTGCGCGACCTCTCGCTCACCATCCCGGAGGGGCAATTCGTCGCCCTGCTCGGCAGCAACGGCGCCGGCAAATCGACGCTGCTCAACACGGTCGCGGGCGTGATCGTGCCCGATGCCGGGCGCGTCTTGCTCGACGGGCGCGATATCACCCGCCTGCGCGAGCACGAGCGCGCCCACTGGATCGGCCGCGTCTTCCAGAACCCGACCGATGGCACCGCCGGCTCGCTCTCGGTCGAGCAGAACCTGGCCCTGGCGCTGATGCGCGGGGGCCGGCACGGCCTGGCGCAGGGGGTCAGCCGCGCCCGGCGCGAGGCGATGCTGGCGGCGCTGCCCGAGCTGGGGTTGGGGCTAGAGCGGCGCCTGACCGCCAAGGTCGGGTTGCTCTCCGGTGGCCAGCGCCAGGCGCTGGCGCTGCTGATGGCAACGATCGTGCGGCCGCGGCTCCTGCTGCTCGACGAGCACACCGCCAGCCTCGATCCGAACGCCGCCGAGCAGATCGGGCAGCTCACCGCCCGGCTCGTGCGCGAGCACGGCCTGACCACGCTCATGGTCACGCACAACCTGCACCAGGCGCTGCGGCTCGCCGACCGCATCCTGCTCATGCACCAGGGCGAGCTGGTGCTCGACTTCTCCGGCGAGGCGCTGCGCGACCTGACCGTCGAGCGGCTGATCGCGGAGTTCGCGCGGGTGCGCCGGCAGGCGCTCGCCGACGACACGCTCCTGCTGGCGGAACCCTAGCCACGGACCGCGCGTCCAGAACGGCGAGTAACGCCACACCCAAAGGGAGGTAGCAGGCTTGAGATTCAGCGTCCCCGTGTCCCCGGACGGGATCGGCCGTGCTAGCGGCCGGCAGCTCGGCGTGACCCTGCTGCTGGTGCTTGCCCTGGCCCTGGCGGCGTGCGGCGGCAGCACCGCGCAGCCAACCACCCCGGCGCAGGTCGCACCGGCCGTCTCGCCGGCGGTCCAGCCGACGCCCGCCGGCAGCGTCGCCGGCTCGCCGTCGCCGGCGGTCGTCCCCTCGCCGCAGGTCGTGATGTCGCCCGTGCCCTCGGCCTCGCCCGTGCCACTGACGATGTCGCCGACGCCGCAGGCACCGCCGCTGGCCTCGCCCTCACCCTCGCCCGCCGCGTCGCCCGCGGTCGCCGCCGCCTCACCCTCCCCGTCGCCCAGGGCGGCGATCGGGCCGATCCCGGCGGGCAAGACGTTCACGGTCGGGATCGTGCAGCTCGTGTCGCACCCGGCGCTGGATGCCTCGCGGGAGGGCGCGATCAAGGCGCTCACCGATGCCGGCTTCATCGAGGGGCAGAACGTCCGCTACGACATCCAGAACGGGCAGGGTGAGATCGCCGCGATGACGACGATCGCGCAGAAGTTCCGGGACCAGAACGTCGACGTCATCATTGCCATCAGCACGCCCGCGCTCCAGGCGGCGGTGAACGTGACGAAGGACAGCCTCCGGCCGCCGATCGTCTTCAACAGCGTGACCGACCCCTACGCGGCGCAGGCCGCGACCTCCCCGACCAACAAGCCGGCAAACGTGACCGGCATCCAGGCGCTGCCGCCGGTCGAGGCCGGCATGCGCGTGATGCTCGAGGTTGTGCCGAATGCGAAGCGGGTCGGCATCATCTACAACCCGGCCGAGGCGAATTCGGTCGTCGCCACCGGCCTGGCGCGCGACGCCGCCAAGACGCTCAACATCGAGCTGCTCGAGGCGACGGTGAGCCGCTCCGACGAGGTGCTCCAGGCCGCCCAATCGCTGCTGGCTCGCAACATCGACGCCTACTTCATCTCGACCGACTCGACGGTGGTGACCGGCCTGGAGGCGATCGTCAAGGTGGCCCAGGAGAACCGCAAGCCCCTGTTCGGCAACGACCCCGCCTCGGCCCGGCGCGGGGCGGTGACGGCGCTCGGCCTCGACTACTACGGTCAGGGCTACCAGAGCGGTGAGCTGGCGGCGCGCATCCTGACCGGGACGCCGCCGTCCCAACTGCCCATCGAGAAGGCGAACGTCGACTTCCTCGCCATCAACCTCAAGGCGGCCGAGACCGAGGGGGTGCAGATCCCCGCCGCCCTCCAGCAGCGCGCCAAAGAGATCTACACCGAGATCATGTCGCAGTAGCGGTCCGCCCGACCGCACCCGACCCTGCGCGAACGGGGAGACCGGCGCCCCGGAACGGGACGCCGGTCTCCCCGAGAGGAAAGAAGGTGCGATGTGCTAGGCGTTAGGCCACTCACTCTTCTGCTCATTTGCCCCCGTTGGTTGTAGGGACCGTGCCAGGCACCCGCACCGCTGCCGCCGCGATCCGCCCAGCGGATTGGCCCGACCTCCCGATCCGCCGGTGCGTGATCCGTTCCCGGCGCCGCAGCGTAGGTTTCTCTGCAGGGATCAGCGGACCGCTGGTGCGTCCCTGCCGGGCACCGGGCGCTGGCGGCTACCTGGCCATGGCCGTCGGCTGGCTCGACCGTACTTGGGCGGGTGAGGAGCAGCGTGGCCTTAGCCATGCATGTACAATTGACGCACGCGCTCCGGCCGGCTCGGCACGACGGCACGGGTACGGCGCCGAGCTTCCCGACCCGCCTGGCCGGGCACGGTTGGTGTGACTGGAGGAGCCGTGCGGTGAGCGAAGCCGAGACGACCGCGCCGACCGACGAGGAGCTGCTGCGGCGGCTCCAGGCGCGCGACTCGCGGGCGCTCGAAGCGCTCTACGACCGCTATTCGCGCCTCGCCTTCGGACTCGCCCTGCGGGTGCTGGGCGACCGCGACCAGGCCGAGGACGTGGTGCAGGACGCCTACCTCGCGCTCTGGCGGGCGGCCGGAACCTATCAGGCAGAGCGCGGTGCCGTGCGGACCTGGCTGCTGACAATCGTGCGCAACCGCGCCATCGATCGACTGCGCTGCCGCGCCGCCACCAGCGACGTCGAGTCGCTCGAAGCGGTGCTCTCCGCGCCGGAGGCGGACGTCTGGGCGCAGGTCTCACGCCAGCTCCTGCGCGAGGAGATCGTCGGCGCGCTGGGACAACTGCCGCCCGAGCAGCGGCGGGTCGTGGAGCTCGCCTACTTCGGCGGCTTCAGCCAGGCGGAGATCGCCAACATCACGACGCTCCCGCTCGGCACGGTCAAGGGCCGCATGCGCATGGCGCTCCAGAAGCTGCGCGGCGCCCTGGGCGTGCGCGAGCCCGAGCGGGCGAGCTAGACCATGGCAGAGTGGACGCCGCGCCCGCCGAACGGGCCCAACGACCACCCTGACCTCGACGACACGGTGGCCGCCTACGTGCTCGGCGCGCTGCCTGACAAGGAGCGGCGCGCCTTCGAGCGCGAGCTGACGCGCAACCCGGAGGCGCGCCGTCGCCTCGCCGAGTGGGGGGCGGTCGCGGCGGCGCTGCCGCTCGCGGTCGACGAGGTCGAGCCTCC
>JBHOQZ010000462.1:0-1027 GCA_042408635.1 Chloroflexota bacterium | reverse complement strand
AAACAAGTTTGAGGCTGAACCGGCCGGGCGACCAGGCCAGCCGCACCCTGTTTCAGGCCGGGGTGAGGATTGAAACGCGGCGCCGGCCAGGGCGTAGAGCGCGTAGCGGATGTCGCACCCTGCTTCAGCGCGGGTGAGGATTGAAACGCGTGGGCCGATGCCGCCGACACCGAGGCGCTGCGTCGCACCCCGCTTGAGGGCGGGATGAGGATTGAAAGCAGCCCGTCGCGCAGGCGCGGGGCGACGTAGAGGTTGCATCCCGCGTCAGGGCGGGGTGAGGAGTGAAACGCGGCGCCGGCACCAGCAGGGTCGGTCGTCATCGTCGGTTGGGTGCCGGATGGCGAGCCCAACCATCGGACACGGGGGGCCGGCGCCAGAACGATCCCGGCGATCTCGAGAGCCACCCCGGGGGCAGCGTGACGTTCGACGCGCTGGGCGGGCTGCCACCATATCGGTCGAAGCGATCGTCAACCCTACCCGGGCGGCGGCCTTCCACGCTCGCGCGCGGGTGTTGGCCGAGCCGCAGCGGTCGAAGCGATCGTCGACGCTGCCCCGGCGGCGGCCTTCCCAGGCGGGTCGGCGGTTCCCCGAATCGACAGTCGTCGCCGCCGCCGGGATCACACGCCCAGATCGCGGCCGACGCCGCAGCCGGCTGGACAGCCACATCGGCGCAGGTCGCGAGCGCCGCGGTCGCGGCCCACGTCATGCCGCCGCGGGGCGGCGGCTTTCGGACAGTCCGCGGGCGGCCCTGGGCAGCATCACGACGATCGCAGGCTGCGCAGGACACGCTCGGCCGTGATCGGCAGCTCGGTGATGCGGCCGCCCAGCGGCCAGACCGCGTCTTCCACCGCGTTGGCGATGGCGGGGAAGGCGCCGATCGTGCCGCCCTCGCCCGCGCCCTTGGCGCCGGCCGGGTTGAACGGGGAGGGCGTCTCCAGGTGGTCGGCCTCGACGCCGGGCACGTGCACCGCCCGTGGCAGCGCGTAGTCGAGCAGCGTGCCGATGAGGAGCTGCCCCTCGGCGTCGG
>JBHOQZ010000461.1:0-1911 GCA_042408635.1 Chloroflexota bacterium | reverse complement strand
ACGACGCCGGCATCGTCGGCGCCGCGCTGGCCGCTGCCGAGGCGACAGCCCACCTGACGGGCCGGCGCGACGGGGATGGACCGCTGCCCGCGGCCACTCCCGCCCCGCCGGTGCCGTCCGGCACGCCGTCGCTTACGCTCTAGCGACATGCCCGAGGAGGGGAGCGGCGCCCCCGTACCGCGCGACCCGGCGAACCCGCTTGCCGTGCCGCTGCCCACCTTTGCGTGGGCGGGCGGCGCGGGCGAGATCGACCCGGAGCGGCAGCGCCTCCTCGAACAGCGCGAGGGGCTGGCGGCCTGGCACCGCTGGGGCCCCTACCTCGCTTGCCGCGCCTGGGGCACCGTGCGCGAGGACTACTCGGCCGACGGGACAGCCTGGACGTATTTCCCCCACGACCACGCGCGCTCGCGCGCCTACCGCTGGAACGAGGACGGGCTGCTGGGCATCAGCGACGTCACCGGTCACCTCTGCTTCGCGCTCGCTCTCTGGAACGAGGCCGACCCCATCCTCAAGGAGCGTCCCTTCGGCCTCAACGGCCTCGAGGGCAACCACGGGGAAGACCTCAAGGAGCTCTACTACTACCTCGACAACACGCCGACCCACTCCTACATGCGCGCGCTCTACAAGTACCCGCAGCGCGCCTTCCCCTACGCCGAGCTCCTGGCCGAGAACGCCCGGCGCGGGCGCGCCGAGCCGGAGTACGAGCTGGTCGACACGGGCGCCTTCGCGGACAACCGCTATTTCGACGTCTTCGTCGAGTACGCCAAGGCGGACCCGGACGACATCGTCATCCGCATCACCGTTGTCAACCGGGGACCGGACCCGGCCCCGCTCCACCTGCTACCGACCCTCTGGTTCCGCAATAGCTGGTCCTGGGGGCGCGGGGATCCGAAGCCGTACCTCTACCTGGGCGCTTCGGCGGCTGCGCCGCCGGCCGGCATGCGGCTGGTCGAAGCGATCTCGGCCGATGTCGGGGAGTGGCGGCTGCACTGCGAGGGCGAGCCCACCCTCCTCTTCACGGAGAACAACACCAATTACCAGCGCCTCTTCAACGCAGCTAACCCGGCGCCCTTTGTCAAGGACGGGATCAACGATTACCTCATCCACGGGGCGACGAGCGCCGTGAACCCAGCGGGCGAGGGCACGAAGCTGGCGGCGCACTACGCGCTCCGGCTCGGGCCGGGCGAGCAGCGCGTGATCCGTCTGCGGCTCGCCAACCGGCCGATCGAAGACCCCTTCACGCTCGCGGATACGCTCATCGAGACGCGCCGCGCCGAGGCAGACCGCTTCTACGCGCCGTTTGGTTCGCCCGACATGGCCGCGGATGCCCGGCTGGTGTTGCGGCAGGCGTTTGCCGGGCTCCTCTGGTGCAAGCAGTTCTACCACTACGACGTACGCGCCTGGCTGGCGGGTGATCCGGGTCAGCCACCACCTCCGCCGGAGCGGCTGCGCGGCCGCAACGCCGACTGGCAGCACCTGAACTCGCACGACGTGATCGCCATGCCCGATTCCTGGGAGTACCCCTGGTTTGCAGCCTGGGATCTCGCCTTCCACTGCCTCCCGCTGGCGCTGATTGACCCGGAGTTCGCCAAGCAGCAGCTCATCCTCCTCGGCCGCGAGTGGTATCAGCACCCGAACGGGCAATTGCCCGCCTATGAGTGGGCGTTCGGCGACGTCAACCCGCCCGTCCACGCCTGGGCGGCGCTGCGCGTGTACCAGACCGAGCGGCGCCTGACCGGCCGGGCGGACCTCTCCTTCCTCGAGCGCGTCTTCCACAAGCAGTTGCTCAACTTCACCTGGTGGGTGAATCGCAAGGACCCGGAGGGCCGCAACGTCTTCGAGGGTGGCTTCCTCGGCCTCGACAACATCGGCGTCTTCGACCGGAGCGCGCAGCTCCCCGGCGGCGGCTAC
>JBHOQZ010000460.1:0-1506 GCA_042408635.1 Chloroflexota bacterium | reverse complement strand
TTCCTCTTTCCGCGCAACCTGTGCGCCGGCCGACCGGTGTACACGCTGCGCTACCACGCTGCACCGAGCAGCGTCGGGGAGTTGGTCGGCGCCGCGACGGAGACGACCGGCCGCTCGGCGCGGCTCCCCATGGAGGTCGCCGCCAACCGCATCAGGGCCGAGCTCGACGCCGATGTCGTGCTCTACGATCCGGCGGCGCCCCAGCGGTTCGAGCCGACGGCGCAGGTGATCGCGCCGGGGGACGAGGTCGGGCGGCCCGACGCGGCCGAGGCCGCCGCGATCCGCGAGCTCCAGCGCCGCATCTGGGGCAGCGAGCCCGATTTCCTCTACCCGGCCGACATCCACTCGACCGGCTTCGGCCTGGGCACCTCCCTCGTCGCGCGTGTGCGGGGCAACCCGGACGGCTCAGCGTCCGGCGGAGGTGAGGAGGCGGTCACGGCCGGGTTCCTGTTCGGCTTTCGCACCTTTGGCGGGGCGGCGGTGCCAGCGGCCTGGCTGGGGCGGTTCCGCACCGACTTCCGCTTCGAGTCGCAGTTGATGGGGGTGCTGCCCGCTTACCGCGGTCGTGGCCTGGCCTTCTGGCTGAAGCGATTGCAGGCCGAGGGAGCGCGCGCGGCCGGGGTCGACCTCATCAACTGGACCGTCGATCCGCTCCAGTGGGGCAATGCCGTGCTCAACCTCGGGCTGCTGCGCGCGGTCGCCTTCGGCTTCCACCCCGACTACTACACCTTCCGCAACACGCTCAACCGGTTGCCCGCCTCGCGCCTCGAGATCACCTGGCCGATCGCCACCCGCCGCGTGGGGGCCGCGCTCGCCGGCGACGGCCGCGCGGGCAGCCGCGTCGTGCTCGACCTGGCGGAGGCACCGGACGTGCGGCGGCTCGAGGTCGAGGCGGCGGCTGGCTGGCCCAAGGCGGTCACGACGGCCGAGCGGCTCGCGATCCAGGTGCCAGCCGATTGGACGGCCCTCCAGAGCGACGACCCCGACCGGGCTACCCGCTGGCGCGCCGAAACCGACCGCCTCTTCGCGGCGCTGCTCGGCCCTGAGCCCGGTCGCTTCGTGCTCACCGGCGTCGCTCGGAGCGGCGACCGGCGTTACCTGCTGGCCGAGCGTGTGGACGACGCCCTGCTCGACCACCTCGGCCGCTAAGCGTGGCCGCAGCGCGCCCGGCCCCCCAACCACCCAATGCCGGGGCGCGGGGGCAGCGCACAATGGGACAAGACAATAGGGAGAGCGACCAATCGGAGCGGGGTAGTCGTGGCTACCCAGGGAGGTGTGCGGCGTGCGGATCGACCGTGTTGACTTGCTGATCGTGCGGCTGCCGCTGGTCCGAACCTTCGAGACCAGCTCCAGCCGACGTGTCCATCTGGACCACATCCTGGTCAAGGTTTACGCCGATGGACTGGTCGGCTGGGGTGAGTGTGCCAGCCCAATCGACCCCTACTACTGCGAGGAGACGACCGAGACCTGCTGGCACAAGCTCAAAGACTTCCTCGTGCCCGCGGC
>JBHOQZ010000459.1:0-1213 GCA_042408635.1 Chloroflexota bacterium | reverse complement strand
TCGACGCGGTCGGCCAGCGCGCGGAGATCCTCTGGGCGCTCTACGGCCGCGCGCCGGTCGACCGGCAGGCGGCGCTCGACCTGCCGACGGCGTCGGCGTCGCTGCCGGCCAGGCCGGCCGCCGAGCAGACGCTGCTCGAGTACGCCGTCCTCGGCTTCAGCCTCGACTACCACCTCGTCGAGCACTACCGCCGCCGGCTGGCCGCGCTCGGCGTCGTCCCGAGCGCCCGGCTGGCGTCGTGGCCAGACGGCCGGCCGGTCCGCGTTGGCGGGCTCGTCGTCTGCCGGCAGCGGCCGCCGACGGCGAAGGGGGTGCTGTTCCTGACGCTCGAAGACGAGGCGGGCTTCGTGAACGTCGTCGTGCCGCCGGCGGTCGCCGAGCGGGATCGGGCGGCGCTCCGGGCGTACGCGCTCGTCGCGATCGCCGGGCGGGTCGAGCGCCGGCATGGCCTCGTCCACGTCATCGCCGAGCGGGCGCTCGGGATCGATCTCGTCTGAGCCCGAGCGGCGTGGCCTCGGCGATGGCGGATTCGGCTACGCTTGCCCGACGCCGTGGCTCGCAAACGTGAGCGTGCGGCTGTTCTCGGTCACCGTGCTCATGGTCTGTGCAGGGGGCGCTGCGTGGCAAAACGCGGTCGCCGGTCACGGCGTCGAGGCTAGATGGTCAGGGCTGGACGGCCCGGAGCCGGCCGCCGAGCTGCCGAAACGGCCGCCCTGGCCGGCGAGCGGGGGCTTGACCTGCCGCACCGTTCTGCCTACACTAGCGCCAGTACCTTCGTCCTGCATGTCTTGGAGGTGACGGTATGCCCCGGCAACGCCCAGGCCCGAGCGCCGACGATTCTCAGGACTACCGGTACGACGCCCGCCGACGCAACAATCCACCTGCCGGCCTCGCGCCCACGTATGAGGTGGCGGAGCGGCGCACGCAAATGTACGCATACGATCCGCACCTTGACCCGCAGCTCGTGTGGGCCGGCAAAGCGGAGCATACCTCATTCCCGCTCGACGTCGTCTCCCTCCACATCCACGAGCGCATCTCGACGAAGGCCATCCTGCAGGCCGTTCGGTGCCCGCAGCCGCTGCAGCTCGACCTCTTCGGCGAGACGCCGCGGCCACTTGACCAGGAGATCGATTTCTACCAGCACGAGGCGGGCTTGGCCAACCACCTGATCTTGGGCGATTCCCTCCTGGTGATGAACTCGCTGCTGGTCACA
>JBHOQZ010000369.1:0-4276 GCA_042408635.1 Chloroflexota bacterium | reverse complement strand
AGCGCGGGTGCCGGCGGCCGGGCCGGTGGTGCGCCCGGGCGCCGGCCGCGTGGCGGCCTGGCTGGGGCTCGATGGGCTGGTGCGGCTAGCCGGCTGAGCGCGTACCTTGACGGGTTGCAGCGCCGGCTCGCGGTCGGCCCGCACTGCCATCTGCTGATGCGGGCGTCAAACCGGCCCGTCAGGGGCAGGGCATCGGCCGCCGGCTGATCGCACCGATCCTCGAGCGCGCCGACGCCGAGCGCAGCGCCTGCTACCTCGAAACGGTGCAGGCCGCGAACCTGGCCTTCTACGGGCGCCACGAATTTGTCGTCGTGGACGTTGGCACATCGACGACGGTCGGCTCACGGTCTGGGCCATGGTCAGTGCGCCGGAACCGGGCGCCCGAGGCGAGATGGAGGGGGTGTGCAGGTGGCGATGAACCAGAGACCCCTTTGGCTGGACCCGCCGCGTCTGACACTCGCCAGCGCCCGGAATCTGGCTCGGCTCTGGGATCACCAGGCCGGGGCAATGGGCAGGCCATGCGCCCACTGGCCCGAGGTGTGGGCGGCCGACAGCGGATCGCCCAACCCTTTCCCCAACAGCGCCACCCTGCTCGCACCGCTCACGCCCGAGACCGCGCCGGCCGTCACCGAACGGCTCGAACGCTTCTACGCCGCGGGCACGGGCGGCCCCTGGCTGCTCTGGTGCCCGTGGCCCGCGCCGGTGCTGGCGCGCCTTGGCTTCGGGCTGGACGGCCACCCGCCGCTGATGGTCTGCCCGCCGGGGGCGCTGCGCGTGCCCCGGGTGTCCGATCTGGAGATCGTCGAGGTGCGCGACGCGGCTGGCCTCGAAGCCGCCGAGCGCGTGCTCGTGGATGGCTTCCCAGTGCCCGAACTCCAGCCCTACCGCCCCGGCTCCATGCTCGACACGCGGGTCCTGGGCGGTGACTGGCACATCTTCCTCGGCTTCGCCGGCGGCAGACCGGTCACGACCTCGTCGGCCCTCGTCAGCGACGGTGTCGTCGGAGTCCACATGGTGGCGACGCTGCCCGAGGCGCGCGGGCGCGGCTACGGCGCCGCCATCACCGCCCATGCCGCGCACTGCCAGCCCAAGCTGCCGGCGGTGCTCCAGTCGAGCGACATGGGCCGCCCCGTCTACCTACGCCTCGGCTTCACCATCGCCACCCGTTTCTCCCTCTGGTACCACCCGCGCACGGTCTGAGCGGGCGCGGGTGCGGCCGCCGGCCGCAGCAGGTAGCGGACATCCGCCTGTTACCACGCCGCGCCCGCACGGCCCCGCGCGGCTGGTGCGGCTCACGCGGCAACCGGGCATGGCGGTCCCTCGCGGCTGCGCCTTGAGCTGGACGCCGAGCGGGTGCCCGGCGCACCCGTTCAGGGTGCGCCGACGGTGAGCCGGATCGCCCAGGCGCCCTGGCCGGGGGCCAGCCCATCGGCCGGAGTGTAGCGCCCGGCGGCGGGGTCGTACGCGTAGACGGCGTCGGCGCCCTGCACCACCGCCCGGGCGATGCCGCTCGGGTTGGCGAGCTGGAGAAAAGGTCTCGTGCGCCGGTTAAGACGGGCCTGGCCCGTGGAGGTAACGTGGCCGAGGCGGCGCGTCGCCGTGGCGGTGCGTCAGCCGCGGCCGCCCGATCGGCGGAGCGGGCGGCCGCCCGGGTGGGCACCTCGGCGGGCACAGCGTGGGGCAGGGGGAAAGGCAGGCCGGGTGGGTCCGGGTCGCTGCCACGAGGCCATTGCCGTGCGGGCGTCCAACCGTTTACGATGGAGCGAGACCATCCTGCCGCTGGAGGCGCCCGCCCAATGTCGACGATCACCGCCGACGCCCGCACGGCCGACCCGACGCTCCTCTTCGGCCGCGACACCACCCCCGGCATCGTCGCGGTCTCCGCCAATCGGCAGGGCGCGGCGACCGTCTGGCGGCGGGTCGACGGGCGCGTCGTGCGCGAGGAGGATCGCTTTCCCCACTGGTTCCTCGCCACCGACGCCGCCGCGCTCGGGCTCACCGCCGCCAACGCGGCGATCCTGCCACCCGAGGCGGAGCTCGCGCTGCCCGAGGGCGCCGCCGTCGCGGTGATGCGCCTGCGCGGCGAGAACCACTACCGCGACCTCGTGCTGGCGCGCGATCTGGGCGAGGTCGAGCGGCTGGTCGTGCGCCAGGTGGCGCGGGACGGGCTGGCGGCGGGGAGCCTGCGCGACCTGCGCGACCTCGTCTACGTGCGCTCGCCGGTCGAGCAGTACCTGACGATCACCGGGCGGACCTACTTCAAGGGGATGTCGTTCGCCGACCTGCACCGCCTCCAGTTCGACCTCGAGGGGACGGGGCTCGACCCGGCCACGAGCAAGCTCATCATGATCGCGGTCAGCGACAGCCGCGGCTTCCGGCGCGTCTTCGACGTCACCGAGCTGAGCGAGCGCGACCTCATCCAGACGTTCGTGCGCCTCGTCCAGGGGCTCGACCCCGACGTGATCGAGAACCACAACATCTTCGGCTTCGACCTCCCGTACCTGGTCCAGCGCGCGGCGATCCTCGGCGTGCCGCTCACGCTCGGCCGCGACGGCGGGCCGTTGACCAGCTACAACGACAACCTCAAGGTCGGCGCGCAGAACGAGCCGTTCACGCGCTACGTCCTCAACGGCCGCGAGATCATCGACACGCTCCACGCCGTCAAGCGCTACAGCGCGGTGGCGCACGACATGCGCAACCACGGGCTCAAGGAGGCGGCACGCCACTTCGGCCTCGCCCGGCCCGACCGCGAGTACGTCGAGGGCCGCCTGATCGCCGAGGTGTTCCGCGAGGACCCCGAGCGCATCCGCCGCTACGCGCTCGACGACGTCGAGGAGGTGGCGGAGCTCTCGCGGCTGCTGCTCGGGGCCTCTTTCGCGCTCGCCTCGATGGTGCCGCGCAGCTACGAGAAGATCGCCACGGCCGGCACGGCGCAGGGGCTGATCGAGCCCCTGCTCGTGCGCGTCTACCTCGACGGGCGCCACAGCCTGCCCAACGCCGCGACCGACGACCAGGGCGGGGTGACCTACGAAGGAGCGCGGACGGAGCTGTTCGCGAGCGGGGTGATCCGCAACGTGGTCAAGGCCGACGTCGCCTCGCTCTACCCCAGCATCATGCTGCACTTCGGCATCAAGCCGAAGAACGACGGGCTGGGCGTCTTCCTCACGCTGCTGCGCGAGCTGACGGCGCTGCGTCTCCACCACAAGGCCGAGGCGCGGCGGCACCCGGCCGGCTCGCGCGAGCGCATCTACCACGAGGCGCTCCAGGCCGCGATGAAGATCCTCATCAACTCCTTCTACGGCAGCATGGGCACCACCTTCAACCTCTTCGGGGACATCCAGGCCGCGGCCGAGGTGACGCGCCGGGGCCGCGACATCCTGACGCAGATGCTGCTCGAGCTCGAGCGCCGCGGCGTCACCCTGATCGAGGCGGACACCGACGGCGTGCTCTTCGCGGTGCCCGAGGGCTGGACCTACGAGGACGAGCTGCGGCTGGTCGAGGAGGTGAGCGCGGCGCTGCCCGAGGGGATCAACGTCGAGCACGACGGCCGCTACCGCGCCATGTACAGCTACATGGAGAAGAACTACGCGCTGCTCGACTGGGAGGACCGGCTGAAGCTGGTCGGCGTCGCCTTCAAGTCCACGCGCAACGAGCGCTACGCCGAGCAGTTCGTGGCGCGGGCCATCCGCGCGCTGCTCGAGGGCAGACCCGAGGCGGCGCGCGCGGCCTACCTCGAGACGGTGGCGGCGCTGCGCGAGCGGCGCGTGCCCGTTGAGGAGCTCGCCAGCAGCGTGACGCTGACCAAGAGCCCGACCGAGTACCGCAGCAGCGGCCGGAGCGAGGAGCAGTACGAGGTGCTGATCGCCTCGGGCCGGACCGACTGGCGGCCGGGGGAGCGCGTGACCTTCTACCGGGCGCGCGGCGGCCGCAAGAAGCCGATCGAGCAGTACGCCAACGACTACGACGCCGAGCACTACGTGAAGAAGGTGGCCGCGGTCTACGCGCAGCGACTCAGCAAGGCGATCTCGCCCGAGGACTTCAACTGCCTGTTCGGGGAGCAGCGTGGTCTCTTCGACCCCGACCCGTGCGAGGTCAGGACCGTTCTCCACATCGAGCGGCGCGCCGCCGACCTCGTGGCCGACACCCGACCGGCCAACCAGCCCACCCCAGCGCACCCCGACCGCACCTGACCAGCCGCAGCACCACCTCTGATAGTCTCGCTCGCCCCGTCACTGGCAAAGGCGGTAGGCGGCAAGCCCGGTGAGAAAGCTGACCT
>JBHOQZ010000451.1:0-8951 GCA_042408635.1 Chloroflexota bacterium | reverse complement strand
CCCACCGAGACCTACTACGGGCAGGGTTGGCGCGTCCGGCTGGTCGAGGCGGGCGACACCTGGCTGCATTTCGGCATCCTGGACGGCAGCAGCGGCCTCCTCCTCCGGGGGCCGGACGGCGTGACCTTCGCCCCGCCCTGTTCAACTCGGCGCCCCTGGCGGCCAACACCTTCCTCAGCCAGGTTGAATCGGACCTGACGCCGCAAGTCCAGGCCGTGGCCGAGTGGCCCGACCTGGACCTCTTCCCCGTGCTGCCGTAGCGCGTCGGCCGCGTCGGCGCGGTCAGGCGAGTCGCTGCCAGAGGGTGCCACCCAGGCCGACCGCCCAGACGAGGCGGTCGGTCGCGAAGCTCGGCGAAACGGCCAGCGCCACGACCGGGCCCGACGGCAGGCCCTCGCTCCAGTTGACAAAGGTGCGGCCGCGGTCGCGCGTGATCGCCACTCCGGCGCTCGTGGCCGCGAAGAGCGTATGGTCGCGCGCGAACTGCGGGCTGACCGCCAGCGCCGTCACGACCCCGGGCTCCGTCACCACGTAGCTGCCCGACCAGATCGGCCGCTCGGCGCCGCGGCGCACCTCGCGCGTGCCGACGCGCGGCTGGGCCACGCGCCCGCCCAGCCCGGCGAAGACGAGGGTATCTCCAGCGGCGCCACGGGCGACCACCACCGGGAGCGCGCCGATGCCGCGCGCCTCGAGCCAGGTGCCCCAGCGGCGGCCGCCGTCGAGCGAGCGGTAGAGGCGTAGGTCGAACCCGCCCGCCTCCGAGGCGCGCCGGGCGCCGACGTAGATGACCAGGCGCCCGTCGTCGTCGCTTGAGAGCGCCAGCGACGCGATCTCCGAGCTGGCGAGGTCCTCGATCAGACCACGCGCCTCCCACGACTCGCCGCCGTCCTCCGAGACGAGCACTGCGCCGTCGGTGGTGACCAGCGCCACGGTCGGCCCGGCTGCCGCTGCGCCCTCCCCGCCGTCGCCCGTGCCTTTCGCGACCGCCATGGCGGCCACCGACAAATCGCTGTCGCCGGGGCGGATCGGCTGCCAACCAGCGCCGCCGTCGCGGCTGCGGTAGAGGCCGGTCGGCGTGCCAGCAAACAGCGTCCGATCCTGCTCGAACGCGGGCGAGACGGCGAGCGCGACGACGTTGCGGTCGTCGAGCCCGGCATTGGCAGCCGACCACGATGCGCCGCCGTCGGTCGACACCTCGACGCCGGTGCCCTCGATGCCGATGAAGAGCGTTCGATCGTGCACGAAGGCGGGCGAGGGCTGGAGCCCGGTGACGAGGTGCGCGTGGAGACCCGCGTTGGCGACCTCCCAGGTCGAGCCCGAGAGGCGGTAGACGCCGCTCTGAGGCACCCCGGCGACGAGCGTCGGCCCGGCCTCGCCGGGCGCCCAGGCCAGCGCGAGCGCGGGACCGGACTCGAAGGCGATCGTCTGCCAGGTCGCGCCGCCGTCGGTCGAGAGCGCAACCCCGTCGCCCGTGGCGGCCGCTACCTGATCGCCGTCCGGCGTAACGGCCAGCGCCATCACGCCCTGCTCCTCCAGACCGGGCACCACGGTCCAGGTCTGCCCGCCGTCGGTTGAGCGCAGCAGGCCGTGTTCCTCGGTACCGGCCAGCACCGTGCGGTCGTCGGCGAAGCGCGGTGAGATGGCGAGGCACTGGACAACGGCGCCCTCGACCGGGAGCGCACAGCGCTGCCAGGAGCGGCCATTGTCGTCGGTGCGCGCCAGCGCCGATTCGGTGGCGGCGAACGCCACGCCATCACCCGCGAAGGCGGGCGAAACCGCCAGCGCGAGGACGTTGCGGTCGGGCAGGCCGTCGTTGGCCGGGTTCCACGTCTCGCCCCCGTCCTCCGAGCGCAGCACGCCGTCTACCTCGGTGCCCGCCAGCACGACCCGGCCGGGCCGACCCTCGCTCTCGACCGAAGCGGCGGCCACCGCCGCGACGCGCCCGCCGAACAGCACCCATTTCCAGGTCTTGCCCCCGTCCTCCGAGCGGTAGACGCCGGTGCGCGTCCCGGCGTACACGGTCGGCTCCCTGCCCTCGCCCGACAGGACCGCCAGCCCCTCGACGAACGGCGCCACCGCACCCGCACCGGCGGCGCGCCAGCTCCGGCCGCCGTCGTCGGAGCGGAACACCCCGACCGGCGTGGCGGCAAACAGCGCGCCCCTGCCCACATCGCCCGCCCAGGCCGCCAGCGCGGCCACCGTGCCGCCGCGCCACTCCGCGAGCGGCGTCCACGCATCAGCTCTCATCGCACAACCCCTCCCTCGGCATCGAGTCGACCCGGCACGTCCCCGGCATCGGGGCGACCTCCCGATCCGGCGTCCCCCGACCAGAACGCGTCACGTTCCGGGCGCGCCGGGTCAGCCTCTCCATCGGTGCTACGGTCCGTTCGGACCCTCCCCCTATTTTCGCCGAGCCGGGGCAATCGTGTGCGATGGTGAAGGTCCGGCGTTGGCCCTCCCCCCACCCCGAGTCTTACCACCCCCGGCTCTCCCCGCCGCCGAGCCCACCGGCACACCCTCCCCACCCCGGTGACCGGCCCGCCGCCCTCGCTTAGGCTTGGGGGTCAGGGGGCCAACTCCCTAAGCCTGTGAACCGGGCGGCCGCTCCCTCCCTGAGGATCGGGGGACAACCCTCTCCCCCAGCATTGGGGACCGGAGGGGCCAGCTCCACCAGCATTAGGAGCCGGGGGGCGATCACCCCCCCGCGCTCAGGACCGCTCGGGGAGCAGGCTCGTGCTGATGGTCTCGCGCGTCGCCCAGCGATCCGCCTCGACCATGGCGAAGAAGTCGAGCATCGCCCGGTTGAAGAGCGCGGGCTCCTCGAGGTTGATGGTATGGCCGCTCTGCGGGATCACGACCAGTCCGCAGGCCGGGATCGTGCGCTTCATGAACACAGCCGGATCGACGCAGGGCTCGTCCTCGTCCCCGATCAGCACCAGAGTGGGCACGCGCAGGCGGAGCAGGTCGGCCTCGAGCTCGTAGATCGTCGGCCGGCGGAGCTGCACGCCCTGCATGGTGAGCGCCGAGCCGAGCGCGGAGTGCTCAGCGAGCTGGGCCCGGAAGACGCTCCAGCCCAGCGGGTCCTTGCGGCGGAAGGGGAGGCGGGTCGGCCCCTGGCTGTAGACGTCGGCAAAGGCTTCGATCCCCTGCCCGGTCAAGAGCTCGACCGAGCGCGCGATGTCGGTGGCCCAACGCTCCCGGTTGGTCGTGCCCGAGCCCGCGCCGGCCGCGACGATGCTCCGGCATAGCTCGGGGTAGCGGATCGCGAGGTTGAGTACGAGGCTGCCGCCCATCGACAGGCCGACGAAATGCGCGCGGTCAATGCCGAGGTAGCGGCAGAGGCCGACCGTGTCCTCGACCAGGTGGTCTTGCGAATAGGCGGCCGGGTCCTCCGGCACCGCCGAGGGCGGGAAACCGCGGTAGCTGAAGGTCACGCAGCGGTATCGCCGCGCGCAGGCGCTCACCTGCGGCGCCCAGCTCCGGTGGTCGCCCGCGAACTCGTGGCAGAAGACGACCGGGAAACCCTCACCCCACGTCTCGTAGTACAGCTCGACGCCGTTGACGTTCGCCCGTGGCATATCGCTCCTCCCCCGGCTCGCGCCGTGAGCTCCGTTCTAGCGAGGGTCCGTCCCCGGCGCCCGCCAGTCGCGCGCCAGCATCGCGTAGACCGCGAGATCGACGTACCCGTCGGGCAGCAGTTCGGCCTCGCGGAGCGTCCCCTCGAGCGTGAAGCCGAGCCGCTCGGGGATGGCGCGGCTGCGCTGGTTGGCGACCGCGCAGCGGATCTCGACCCGGTTGAGCCGCAGGTCGAGCAGGGCGTGGTCGACGAGCGCGCGGCAGCCGCGCGTCTTCAGGCCGCGGCCCTGGAACGGCTCGCCCAACCAGTAGCCGAGGCTGGTGCTGTGGTTGCGCCAGTCGATCGCGTGGTAGCCGATCACCCCGGCCAGCCGCCCGCGGTGCCAGATCCCCGCCGTAAAGCCGTTCTCGGCCGCGTACTGGCGCCTGACCTCGCCGATGAAGGCGCTGCTATCCTCGACGCTCAGGGTGGCGTCGACCCAGGGCAGCCAGCGGCGCAGCGACCGGCGCGAGCCGTCGGTCAGCGCGAACAGCTCATCGGCGTCGCGCGTCGCCAGCACCCGCAACTCCGTCTCCGGGTCGAGACTGAACCGGAACACCTCAGCCCTCCGTCGCCGTTTCGCCCCGGCCCTCGGCCGAGCCGCCGGCGCCGGAGGGGATCTCGACAACCACGTAGGCACGCTCGACGACGACCGGATAGGTCTCGGCAACATATGGACCTGGCAGGCGATCGGGCGGGAGCGCCTCGGCGGTCGCCGGCGGCGCTGCCTGGGCAGGAAAGTTATTGCCCGCGGCGGGCGTGCCGGGAGCGGTGGCCGACACTCTGGGGGCGAGCGCGGCTCCCGGCTCGATGTCGACCTCGTAGCGGCGCACGCGCACCCGCTTCGGATCAAACCAACTCTGGCCGGTGCGCACGTCGAACTCCCAGCCGTGCCAGGGGCAGCGCAAGCTCTCGCCGGCCCGGCTGTAGCGATACTCGCCGGGCGCAACTGCGGTCACGAACCCGCCGAGGCCGCCGAGGCAAAGGGGACCACCCTGGTGGGGGCAGCGGTTGCGCAGCGCGAAGAACTCCCCGCCAACGTTGAAGACGCCGATCGAGCGCCCGGCCACCTCGACGATCTTGCGGCCACCAGGCGGGATTTCGTCCACCGCCGCGACGACGTAGCGCGCCATCCCCGCTCAGCCGTCGGCCGCCGCCGAACCGCGCTCCGCCGCGCGCCGTCCACCCGATCGCCCCGCCCGGCCCTGGGCCTTAGTCGCGTCGTCGATCGCCGGGCCGTCACCGGCCGGGGGCAGGCGGTAGAAGCGCCGCGCGTTCTCGGCCAGGACGGCGCGCTCGAGGTCGGGGGCGAGCCGCACCGGCAGCGCGCCGTCGGGCGCGTCGAAGTCCCAGTGCGGATAGTCGGTGGCGAACAGCAGCCGGTCGGGCATGGCGAGCTGGTCGAGGAGCTGGTGGAACTGCGCAGCCACCGCCTGCGGGTACCCCGTCGGCTCCTCCATCGGCTGGGTGGTCAGCCAGCAGTGCGCGCGGATGTACTCGGAGGGCGGCCGGCGCAGGTCAGGCACCTCGGCGCGCAGCTTCGCCCAGGCGCGGTCGAGCCGCCACATGAGCGCCGGTAGCCAGGCGAAGCCCCCTTCGATCAGCACCAGTTTGAGCGTGGGGAAGTGCTCGAACACCCCCTCGCAGACCAGGCTGATGAGCTGGGCCTGGAACGCCTGCGCCATGCCGACGTGGTCCTCGAGGTAGAAGGAGGGCCAGCCGCAGCCGGTGACCGGGTGTCCGGCCTGGCCGCCGAAGTGGATGCCAATGGGCAGATCGTGGCGCGCGGCCGCCTCGTAGATCGGCCAGTAGCGCCGGTGGCCGAGTGGCTCGAGCGTGCGCACGAGCAGGAGCACCTGCACGAAGCGCGGGTCACGCGCGCAGCGGTCGATCTCGGCCGCTGCCGCGACCGCATCCTCGTAGGCGACGACCACGGAGGCGCGCAGCCGGGGCTCCGGGTCGAGCCACTCGGCGACCTGCCAGTCGTTGAGCGCGCGGGCGATCCCGCTCCCGAAGGCGACGTTGGGGAGCTTGACCGCCTCGGCCAGCGGATTGAGGATGCCGTACTCGATGTCCCAGGCGTCCAGGAGCTGCTCGCGAAGGAAGGCGAGGTCCGAGCCGGGCGGGCCGCCCGTCGGCGGCCAGGCGTCGAGCCGGGCCGCGTTGGGGTTCATTTTCGGGTAGTAGCCCCCCTGGGGGATGCGCAGTCCGAATTGGTGCCGGAGCTCGCGCCAGCGCGCCGGTAGGTACGGATCGAGCGCCGCTTCGGAGGCCGGCGCCGGGTGGATATCGCAGTCGATGATGGCGGCCCGCGGGCGCGGCTCGGTCGGCATCGCGCCCGCGCGCTCCCCTGGTGGCACGACGGTCATCCGGTTCACCTCCGCCCACGGTGGCCATGGCGATCGATCAGGCAGCGCCCAGCCGGTACCACGCCCGCGCGTTCGACTCCATGATCTTGCGGCGCGTCGCCTCGGGCAAGCCCGGCGGCAGGGCCGCCTCGGGCGCGTCGAACTGCCAGTGCGGGTAATCGGTCGAGAAGAGGAGTAGCTCGACCGAGCCGAGCTGGTCGAAGACCTGCGCCCACGCGGCCGCGTCGGTCGGCCCGTCGAGCGGCTGGAGCGTGAAGCGCACGTGCTCGGGCACGTACTCGGACGGGAGGCGGCGCACCCAGGGCACCTCGCGGCGCAGCCCCTTCCAGTCCTTGTCGAGCCGCCAGAGGAGCGACGGCAGCCAGGTGAAGCCGCCCTCGATCAGCGTCACGCGCAGTGTCCGGAAGCGATCGAAGACGCCCTCGCAGATCAGGCTGATGAGCTGCGACTGGAAGACGTGCGCCATGCCGACGTACTCCTCGAGGTAGCTGGTGGGCCAACCGACCGGCGTGGGCGGGTTGCCGGGCGCACCGCCGAAGACGATTCCCACCACCAGGTCGTGCGCCACCGCCGCCTCGAAGATCGGCAGGTAGCGCCGGTTGCCGTAGGGCGCGGCCGAGCGGGCGGGCAGGAGGACCTGCACGAAGCCCGGGTGACCGCCCACGCGCGCGATCTCGCGCGCCGCCACCTCGGGCAACTGCGGCGGCACGACGACGGAGGCGCGCAGGCGCGGCTCGCGCTCGAGCCACTCGGCGATTTGCCAGTCGTTCACCGCCGAGGCGAGCGCGGCCGCGGCGTCGGGGTTATGGACGCTATCGACCGGATAGGCGCAGTTGAGGATGCCGATCGCGGTGCCCCACGGCTCGAGCGCCTCGGCGACGAGCCGACCGACCTCGGTGGCCGGCCGCGCGCCGTCGCCGCGCAGGTCGGGCCGGACCGAGGTCGGCGCGCGCGGCGGGTAGGCGGTGTCGATCGGCCCCTTGAAGCCCGACTGCTCGATGTACTCGCGCCAGTGCGCAGCCAGGTAGGGAAAGAGCGCCCGGACGTCGGGCACCTCGTTGTGGAGATCGGCATCGACCACGCCCGCGGGTCGCTCCACCACGCTCTCCTTCCCTCCTGCCCCGGCGCAGAGCCGCGCGACCCATGTGCGTTGCGATCTCTGCCCGGTCAGCCGCCACTGCACGGCCGGCCAGAATCGCGGCCGGTGCACGTTCGCGACAGGCACGCCGATCGGGCGGCGGCTGGCACGCCCGGGGCGCGCCCGCTGGGGCGGCTACTCGCGGCGGATTATACTGCACGCGTCGCGCGGCGGGCGCCGGAGGAGGGAAAAGGACGATGGCGAAGCGGCTGACGTTTGGTATCTGCTACGACCAGAACATGCCGTGGGAGACGACGGTCGAGCGGTGGCGGCTGGTCGAGCAGCTCGGCTTCGACAGCATCTGGGACTGCGACCACCTGATCCAGCCGAGCCGCCCGACCGGGCCCTACCACGAGGGCTGGACGCTGCTGGCGGCGCTGGCGGTGGTGACGCAGCGGGCGCGGATCGGCGTGCTCGTCAGCAGCAACACGTTTCGGCACCCCGCGCTGCTGGCGAAGATGGCCGCCACCATCGACCACGTCTCGAACGGCCGGCTGGACGTGGGCCTTGGCGCGGGCTGGTACGTGCCCGAGCACGAGGCGTTTGGCCTCGAGTTCCCCCCGCCGGGCGAGCGGGTACGCCGCTTCCGCGAGGCGGTCGAGATCGTCGACCGCCTCATGCGGCAGGAGATCACGACCTACGAGGGGCGCTATTACCGGCTCAAGGAGGCGCCGTTTCGGCCCGCACCGGTGCAGCGCCCGCGCCCACCGCTCATGCTCGGCGCGCACTCGCCGCGCATGCTGCGGATCGTCGCCGAGTACGCCGACGCCTGGAACTCCTCGGGCAACCCGGACCAGATGCGTGAGCGCGGCGCCATCCTCGAGGAGCACTGCGCCGCCATCGGGCGCGACCCGAACGAGATCACGCGCTCCGTCTACGGCTGGATGTCGCGCCTCGGCCGCGACCCATGGGAGTCGCCGGCCGCCTACGAGGAGATCGTCGGCCGCTACCGCGAGGCGGGCGTTACCGATTTCATCATCGACGGCCCTGGCACCGACGCTGGCATCAAGGTCATGGAGCGCGTCGCCACCGACCTGCTGCCACGCCTGCGCCGCGAATCGGGAGGGTAAGAGGAAGAGGTTGTGGAACGCGGCGTCCCGGCCGGGGAAGGCCGCGCGGGGGTTCACCCCCGCGCTCAGTTTGCGGAGCCGGCTTCAGCCGGCTAACGGGCAGTCGTCTCAGCCCCCCAATGGGGCTTTGCAATCTCAGCCCGAGGGTTATGGAAGTAGCGGAAAGAGTGCGGGCATTTTCGCAGGCCGGCTGATGCCGGCTCACGGGCGGTCGTCCTAGCCCCCGGAGCCGCGCGGGGGTGATGCAGGGTGCGGACAGAGTGCGGGCTGTCCCGCCGGCCGGCCCAAGCCGGCGCGTAGGCAGGACGCGGCCGGCCCAAGCCGGGACGCGCTCGGCGCGCCCCCACTCGCCAGCAGGTACCCGGGGGCTGCAGCCCGCCGACCGTAGCCACGCCGTGACGCCCCAGCCTCCCTCATCCCCGCGCCCCCACGGCCAAGTCTGCTGAAGCGGCCTGAGGCGCGCTCGTCTCCAGCCGGCTGAAGCCGGCTTCGCAAACTCAGCCCGGGGGTTCACCCCCGGGCGACCGGGCGGCCGGGCGGACGCGTCGCCAGCCGCAAGCGGGGACCCGGCGGGCTCCAGCCCGCCGACCGTACCCCCACGTCAGTTCCGCAACCTCTATGAGCCGGCTCAGGCGTGGCTGACGGCGCGGCGGACGACGAGCGAGACACGTTGGCAACGTCTTTGAGCGACCCGCGCGAGCCGGGACCAGGAGGTCACTCCCAGGCAACGGCTGTCACTGGCCGGGGCCGAGCAGGAA
>JBHOQZ010000449.1:0-1213 GCA_042408635.1 Chloroflexota bacterium | reverse complement strand
GCCGTCCGGCGTGCGACCCGCGTGCCCGCCCCGGCCTGGCCGCGGGTCGGCGCGCGGCCAGGCCGGGACGGCTCCAATCGGGATCCTCGAATCAACCGACGCGTGCGCCGGCGGGCTGATGGAAGTTGCCGAAGTCAATCGGCGGCGCCCCGGCTCAGGCGAGGTGGCGGTCGAACCAGTCGGCGAGGCGGCGCAGGCGGAAGAGGCGGTTGCTCGGCTTGCCCGTGCGCGACATGCCGTGGCTCTCGTTCGGGAAGCGCACGAACTCGACCTCCCGCCCCAGCCGCCGCAGCGCCGTGAACAACTGCTCCGCCTGTTCGATGGGGCAGCGCAGGTCCTGCTCCTGGTGCAGGATCAGGAGCGGCGTGCGCACGCGCTCGACGTAGGTGATCGGCGAGCGCTCGAGGTAGTGCGCGGTGCGGTCGGCGCGCCAGGGCGGCCCGCCAAACTCCCACTCGCCGGTGCGGAACCCGATGTCGCTGTTGCCGTAGTGGCTGTAGCGGTTGGCGGTGCTGCGCCCCGTGGCGGCGGCGCGGAAGCGCGGTCCACCGCCGGCCGGCTCCTGACCGATGATCCAGTTGGTGAGGTAGCCGCCGTAGGAGCCGCCGGTGACGCCGAGCCGCTCCGGGTCGGCCCAGCCCTCGGCCAGCACCGCCTCGACGGCGGCGATCACGTCGCGGTAGTCGACGCCGCCCCAGTCGCCGGTGAGCGCGCAGGTGAACGCCTCGCCGTAGCCGGTGCTGCCGCGCGGGTTGGTGTAGAGCACGGCGTGGCCGCGCGCCGCCAGCAACTGGAACTCGAAGAAGAAGGCGTTGCCGTAGGCGCCGTGGGGCCCGCCGTGGATCTCGAGAATCAGCGGGATCCGCTTGCCACCGGCGGTGCGCTCGGCGAAGTCCGGGGGCTTGATCAGCCACCCCTCGATCGCCTGGCCGTCGCTCGAGCGGAAGCGACGTACCTCGGGCCCGCTGAGCTGCAGCTCGGCCAGGAGCGCGCGGTTCTGGTCGGTCAGGCGCCGCTCGCCCGAGCCGTCGGCTGAGGCGACGTAGACCTGGCCGGGGTCGCGCGGATCGCTCGCCGCGTAGGCGAGCCGCTCGCCCGATCGGGCGAGGCTGAAGGCGAGGAGCTGGCGCTCGCCGCCGACCAGCCGGTCGACCGCGCCGCTCGCCACGTCGACCCGGAAGTGCGGCACGTTGCCGCCGTCCCCGGCCAGGAA
>JBHOQZ010000448.1:0-11992 GCA_042408635.1 Chloroflexota bacterium | reverse complement strand
CGAGTTCTCCGAGGCGCCCACCATGCGCGCCACCGCCCAGCGCCTGGGTACCCAGCACACCGAGGTACTCCTCACCGGAGATGATCTGCTCGACTGCTTGCCCCGAGCTCTGGCGGCGATGGACCAACCGACCTTCGACGGTATCAACACCTATGTGGTGTCGCGCTCGGCCCGGCAGGCCGGGCTCACCGTTGCCTTGTCCGGGGTGGGTGGCGACGAACTGTTCGCCGGCTATCCGTCGTTTCGCGTGGTGCCCTGGCTCGAGCGCGCTCGCCGTTGGCTGCCGCGGCCGATGCGACCGCTCGTGAGTGCCGGGGCGCGCGGCCTGCTGCGGGACTCGGATCGCGGGCGGAAGCTGGCCCGCTGGTTTGCCGACCGCGATCTCGACGGCGGCGCCTATCTCCTGGTGCGCGAGCTCTTCGCGCCGAGCGAGCGCCGCCGTCTGGCGCCGGCGGCCGATCTGATCGGTGCCCGGGCGACGGCACCGCGCGCGGGCCGTGGCCGCTCCTCGGTCCGAGCCATCGCCCGCTCAGAGCTGGCGCACTACATGCGCAATGTCCTGCTGCGCGATACCGACGCCATGAGCATGGCGCACAGCCTTGAGGTGCGGGTGCCGTTCCTCGACCATACGCTCGTCGAGTTCGTGAGCGGTCTGCCGGCTCCCCTGCTCGAGCCGCGCGGGCGCCCCAAGGCCCTGCTGCTGGAAGCCCTGGGCGAGGTGGTTCCGCCCGATTCGGTGCCGCGCCGCAAGATGGGCTTCACCCTCCCCTGGCAGCGCTGGCTCCACGGGCCGCTCCGGCGGGAGGTCGAGGCGACCCTCCTCGACCCGCGGGTCGGCGGCGCGCTCGCGCCGCTCCTCGAACCGGCGGCGCTGGCGGCGGTCTGGGCGCGCTTCCTGGCCGGGCGGTCGACCTGGGTGCGGCCGTGGTCGCTCTATGTCCTCAAGCAATGGGGGGAGCGCAACCTGTGATTGGCCGTCCAGCTGTCGCCGGGACCCGGCGCCCGCTGCGCATCCTGCACGTGATCCCCTGGGTCGCCCCGCGGCTGGGCGGCCCGAGCACGCTGATCGGGCTGGCGCGCGCACTGGCCGGGCTCGGCACCGAGGTGCTGGTGTATACAACCGACCTCGACGGGCGCGGCTGGCTGAAGCCCTTTCCCTACCCGCCGCGGCTCGACGTGCCCGTCGACCGGCCCCTCGTCGAGGGGAACCTGACGCTGCGCTACTTCCGCACGAACTGGCCATCGCGCTATGCCTGCTCGCTGGACATGGCGCGGGCGCTGGTGGCGACGGTGCCGGCAGTGGACATCGTCCATATCCACTCGCTCTACCTGTTCCATGGGCTGATGGCGGCGGGGCTCTGCCGTCGCCTGGGGGTGCCCTACATCATCCGCCCGCACGGCACCCTCGATCCCTACCACCGGGCGCAACGCCCCTGGCGCAAGGCGATCTACGGCCGGCTGATCGAGAACCGCAACCTGCGGCGGGCCGCCGCGATCCACTACACCTCGACGGCGGAGGCAGCCCACGCGTGGGCCGCCGGCGTCCGCACCCCGGGCTTCGTGCTACGCCAGGGGGTAGCGCTCGACGACGGCGCGCCACCGGTGCCGGCTGGGCTCTTCCGGGCCGCACGACCGAACCTGGCCGACCGCAAGCTGATCGTGTTCCTCGGGCGGATCACGCCCAAGAAGGGGCTCGATCTGCTGGTATCGGCGCTCCCGGGGGTGCTGCGGGCGCACCCTGACGCCCACCTCGTGCTGGCCGGCCCCGATGACGAGGGCTACGGCAGCCGGATTCGCCGGCTGATCGCGGCGGCCAACCTCGAGGCGGCGGTAACGTGGACCGGGCTGCTGGTGGGCCAGGCGAAGCAGGCGCTGCTGGCCGACGCCGACGTCTGGGTGCTGCCCTCGCGCGACGAGAACTTCGGGGTGGCGGTCATCGAGGCACTGGCGGCGGGCGCCCCGGTCGTCATCACCACGGCGGTGGGTAGCCACCCGGAAATCGCGCGCGCCGGGGCGGGGCTCGTGATCGAGCCGGAAGCGGCGGCGCTCGGCAGCGCCCTCACCCGGCTGCTGGCCGACCGGGCCGAGCGGGAGCGGCTGGGTGCGCGCGGACGCGCGCTCGTCCAGGAGCGGTATAGCTGGTCTGCGGTCGCGCGCGACCTCAACTGGGTCTACGGCGCCATCGTCGCCAACGGCGGCCGCCTGCCCCGTGTCGTCGCGGGGGGGCCCGCACCAGCGCGCGGGAGTGGCGCGCGGCTCGATCCGCGCCCCATCGCCGCGGTGGCTGGGCGGGGAGGCGGGCTCCGGTGAGCGCAAAGACGCCCGACCCCAAGGCGGCCCGCCGCGCGGCGCAGCTCACCTACTACAGCGACGGCATCGACGCGGAGTACGAGATCACGCGTCCGCGGCCCGATCCCCGCCCGGTGCGCGCCCTCATCACGACGAAGGTGCGCGACGCACTGGCGCTGCTAGGCGAGCCGCTGGCCGGTCGCCAAGCGCTGGTCGTCTGTTGTGGATCGGGGATGGACGCCGAGTTGCTCGAGCGGGCGGGGCTGCGGGTTGTGGGGCTGGACCTGTCGCTGGCGGCGCTGCAGCGCGCGCGCGAGCGGGGGCGGCGCTTCGGGCTGGCCTTTGGCCTGGTTGGGGGCGACGCGGCCCGCCTGCCGTTCCCGGACAACGCCTTCGACCTGGTGTTCGTGCACGACGGCCTGCACCACCTGCCCGACGCCTACGCGGGCGTGCGCGAGATGCTGCGGGTGGCGGCGCACGCAGTGGTTATTGCCGAGCCGGCCAACGCGCCGCTCACACGGCTGGCCGTGCGGATGGGGCTGGCCAGCGAGTACGAGGAGGCGGGCAACTACGTCTATCGCCTCAGCCCGGCGCGTCTGGTCGAGACGTTCCGGGCCGGCGGCGCCACCCGCTGGCGTTTCCGGCAGGATCTGGTCTACTACCAGCCCTGGACCTATCGATTCTACCGGCGGCTGGAGGGCGGCATCGGCTTCCGCCTCTTTCGCGGCGGCTTCCGCCTGGCGAACCGCCTGCTCGGGCGCTGGGGCAACTCGTTGAAGGCCGTGGCGTGGAAAGCGTAACAGGTGGCTGAGGAGCGCGTTCTAGCGATGGGGCAGGCCGAGCGCCGGCAGGCCGGCAGCGGGCGACGGCGGCCGTCGGGCCGGTATGGGGAGATGGTCGGGTGGCGAGGTGGTGCAGGCCGGGCGTTCCCCCAGACGCTGACCTCCCGGAAACCGGGCGCCCCGGCGCGCCCAGCAATGCATCGAGGTAGGTGCCAGGCAGTATGCACGTCACCGTGCTCGGGATGAACTACGCCCCGGAGATGACGGGCATTGCGCCGTACACGGCCGGTCTGGCCGAACACCTCGCCGCCTGTGGCCACCGGGTATCGGTGCTTACCACCTGCCCGCACTATCCCCAGTGGAGCGTGCAACCGCCGTATCGCGGTCGATGGCGCGTGGTCGAGCGCCGAGGAGGGGTGTTCGTGCGCCGGGGACCGGTGCTCCTGCCGCGCCGGGGCAGCGCAGTGTGGCGGGTCGCCTACGACACCTCACTCGCGCTCACCACGCTCCTCAATGCAGCACCGGTGCCTCGAGCGGATGTGGTCCTGTGCGTCTCACCACCGATCCAGTTGGGCATCACGGCGGCCGTGCTGGCGCGCCGCTCGGGCGCGGCGCTCGCGCTCCTCGTCCAGGATCTCCCGCTCGATGCGGCGCTGGCGGTTGGGTTGCTGCGGCCCGGACGCGTGGTGGCGCTCGGGCGTTGGCTCGAACGCCTGGTCTACTCCCTAGCCGATCGGATCATCGTCATCAGCACGGGTTTCCGCGAGCGCTTGGTTGAGGCCGGGGTTCCATCGACCTCGATCGTAGAGATCCCCAACTGGGTCGACACCGACCGGGTGCGGCCGCTGCCGCCGGAGCCGGCGCTGCGGCGCCAGCTCGGTGCCGCCCCAGGGGACTTTCTGGTCGTGCACACGGGCAACATGGGTGAGAAACAGGGCCTCGCGAGCGCCGTCGCGGCCGCCCGGGGCGTGAACGGGGCCCAGCCCTTCACCCTCAGCCTGATCGGGGACGGCTCGGACCGTGAGGCGATCGCGGAGGCGGTCGCGCGAGAGCGATTGGCCAACGTCCACCTGCTGCCGCTGCAACCAGCGGAGCTGTTTCCGCGCCTGCTCGCCGCGGCGGACGCGCTCCTGCTCAACCAGCGCGCGGCGGTGGTCGAGAGCGTGGCCCCCTCGAAGCTGCTCACCTACATGGCGGCGGGCCGGCCCGTGCTGGCCGCGGTCAATCCCGCGAGCGAGGCGGCGCGGGTGGTGCGCGGTGCCGAGTGCGGCGTCCTCGTCGAGCCGGAGCAGCCGGCGGCGCTGGCCCGGGCTGTCGCGGCGCTGGCAGCCGATCCCGCGCGGCGGGACCGACTCGGCGCCAACGGACGGCGCTACGTCGAAACGCACTATACGCGCGAGGCGGTCCTCGCCCGCTACGAGCGCTGCCTGGAGGAACTGGCGGCGGCGCGGGAGCGGCGTCGTGGGTGAGGGTCGGCGCGGTGCAGCGGGACGGCGTCGGTGGCAGCGACGCGTCAAGCGGGGGCTCGACATCGTCGCCGCATCGGCGCTGCTGGTGGGGCTGAGCCCGCTCCTGGGCGCGATCGCAGCGGCGGTGAAGCTGCAAGACGGCGGGCCGATCCTCTATCCGTGGCGCGTCGTCGGCCAGCACGGGCGGCCGTTCACCGGCTACAAGTTCCGCACAATGGTGGTCGACGCCGACGCGCGCAAGGCGGACCTGCTGGCACGCAACGAGATGAGCGGCCCTGTCTTCAAGCTGCGCGACGACCCGCGCATCACCCCGCTCGGGCGGTTCCTGCGCCGCTACAGCCTCGACGAATTGCCGCAGCTCTGGAGCGTGCTCAAGGGCGACATGAGCCTAGTCGGGCCGCGCCCGCCGCTCCGGAGCGAATACGCCCGGTTCACGCTGTGGCAGCGGCAGAAGCTCGCGGTCAAACCCGGCATCACCTGTCTCTGGCAGATCAGCGGGCGCAACAACATCCGCGATTTCGACGAATGGGTCCGGCTCGACCTCGACTACATCCGGCGCTGGTCGCTGCGGCTCGATCTCGAGATCCTGCTCAAGACGATTCCGGCCGTCCTGGCGGCACGGGGAGCGGCCTGATGGTGTAAGGCAACCATCACTCCGGACGCACTGGGGCGCACAACACGAGCGGGCAGCCCGCCTGCCAAGATCGGGCGCACACTCGACCATCTGGGAGGGAAGCGTGAGGGTTCTGGTTACCGGCGGAGCCGGTTTCATCGGCTCGCATACGGTCGACGCGCTGGTGCGCGCCGGGTACGACGTACGCGTGCTCGATTCGCTCGAACCGCCGGTCCACACCGGCGATTGGCCGCTCTACTTGCTACCGGAGGTGGAGCGCGTACGGGGCAGCGTCACTGATCGAGACGTGCTGCGCGAAGCGCTGCGGGACGTCGAGGCGGTGTTTCACCTCGCCGCCTACCAGGACTACCTGACCGACTTCTCGCGGTTCTTTCAGGTCAACGCCGTCGGCACCGCGTTGCTCTACGAGATCATCGTCGCTGAGCGCCTACCCATTCGCAAGGTGATCGTCGCCTCCTCCCAGGCGGTCTACGGCGAGGGCCGCTACCACTGCCCCAACCACGGGGATCAGTACCCGGAGCCCCGCTCCCCCGCGCACCTGGCGCGGGGCGAGTGGGAGCTGCGCTGCCCGATCTGCGCCGAGCCGATGGAACCTGACTGGACCGATGAGAGCACCATCCGGCCGCACAACAGCTACGCCCTCTCGAAGCGCGACCAGGAAGAGATCGCCTTGCGGCTGGGACGCCGCTACGGCATCCCAAGCGTGGCGCTGCGCTACTCTATCGTCCAGGGACCCCGGCAATCGTTCCGCAACGCCTACTCGGGCGCGCTCCGCTCGTTCGCGGTGCGCGTGCTCACGGGCCAGGCGCCCCTGCTCTACGAAGATGGGTACCAGCTCCGCGACTACGTCTCCGTGCACGATGTGGTCCAGGCTAACCTGCTGGTGCTCGAGGACAGCCGCGCCGACGGGCACGCCTTCAATGTGGGCGGGGACCGCCGGGTGACCGTGCGGGAGCTGGCGGCCCTGGTGATCGATCAGGCGGGGCAGTCGCTGTCGCCCGAGGTGCCAGGCATCTATCGGGTGGGCGACACGCGGCACGTCTTCTCCGATGTCTCCAAGCTCCAGGCCCTGGGGTGGCTGCCACGGGTGCCGCTGATCGAAATCGTTCAGGAGTACCTCGAGTGGGCCATCGAGCAGCCTGATTTGGCGGATACCTTCACCGCCGCCCGGCGACGTATGCATGCCCTTGGGGTGCTCCAGCAGGTGGGCGACGGGGTGGCGGGGGCACCGCGGGCGCACCCGGACGAGCCCGCCGGTTTTGGCCCCGAACGGGCATGGTAGGATGCCGCGTCGGAAGGAGGAACGCTATGCAGGATCGGTGGCCGGACAGCGCCGAGGTGTGGAGGGGTAAGCGGGTCATCGTCACCGGGGGGTCGGGTTTCCTCGGTTCGTCTGTCGTCAAGCGCCTGCGCGCATTCGACACCGACGTGCTGGTTCCGCGTAGCCGCGAGTACGATCTGCGCTACCTCGAGGCCATACGCGCTATGTTTGCCGACTACACGCGCCACGCCGGTAGCGTCGACATGGTGATCCACCTGGCGGCGCGCGTCGGGGGAATTGGCGCCAACCAGCAGCACCCGGCCGAGTTCTTCTACGACAACCTCATGATGAGCGTGCAACTACTGCACGAGACGTATCGGCAAGGGATTGCCAAGTTCGTAGGCGTGGGCACGGTTTGCTCCTATCCAAAACATACGCCGGTGCCTTTCAGCGAGTCCGCACTCTGGGACGGGTATCCCGAGGAGACGAATGCGCCCTACGGCCTGGCCAAGAAGATGCTCATCGTGGCGAGCGAAGCCTACAAAAAGCAGTATGGCTTCAACTCCATCTCTGTTCTGCCGACCAACCTCTATGGACCCGGCGACAACTTCGACCCCAACACGTCTCACGTGATACCCGCGCTGATCCGCAAGTTCGCCGAGGCCGCACGCGAGCCCGCGGCGACGCGGGTCGTGACAGTTTGGGGCACGGGCAGCGCCACGCGCGAATTCCTCTACGTCGACGACGCGGCCCGTGGCATCGTGCTGGCAGCCGAGCGCTACAACAGCCCGGAACCGGTCAACATCGGCTCGGGCCAGGAGATCAGTATTCGTAAGCTGGTCTCGCTGATCGCCGAGCTTATCGGCTACGCGGGGGAGATCCGGTGGGACACGAGCAAGCCTGATGGCCAGCCACGCCGTCTGGTCGATTCGACCCGGGCCCGTGAGCGCTTCGGCTTCGTCGCGGAAACGCCGTTCGACGTCGGCCTGCGCCAGACCGTCAACTGGTATCGCTCCGTGGCGCTGGGCTGAACTCGCGGGCCAACCGCTCCGACCGACGCCGTGCCCTGCGCGTCCACCCCAACATCAGCCCGGCGCCGAAACGGCCCGCACGCGCGATCCTCCCGGCGCGCGGAGCGCCCAGGCGCGACCGAGCTGCTTGGGCAGCTCTGGCAGCCGCCGGCCCCGCTCATGGCCAACCGGTGATTTGTACTCACGCTAGACACCGCTTCAGCCGGCCAGAGCAGGAGCGGGCGGTGTTGCAGGCCGGCCTCGATTTTGCGGCAACGCACCTGGGAGGGTGATGCGGGTACGGAACGTCTGCGCGGCGCTCGCCCGCTACGAGCTGGAACTCGTAGTGCTGCTGGCGGTCGGTCTCTGGCTCCCGCGACCCGGCTGGCTGGTACCCTTGATCGGGATACCCCTGCTCTGGCTTGCGCGCGGGCTGGCCCAGGGTCGCCCCACGCCGCGCACACCCTTCGACCGGCCGCTCGGGGTGATCGCCTGCACCTTGCCGCTCACGCTGCTCCCCATCGTGCGCTGGAGCCCGGCGCTGAGCGACCTCGCCGGGCTCAGCGTGGGCATAGGACTGGTGTTCGCGCTGGCCAGCCGCGTGCGGCGCCCGGCCGACCTCGTTCGGCTCGCCCAGAGCCTGCTGCCGCTGGTGGGCCTCGCGCTCGCTCTGGTGGGGATCGTCGGCACGGAGTGGAAGGACGGGGTCATCGCTTCCCTGTGGCCACTCTACGACCGTTTGCCGCGGCTCAGCCACGGTGTGTCGGCCGCGACGCCGAACGGGCTGCTGCACCCGAACGAACTGGGGGGCGCGCTCGCGGTTCTGGTGCCACCGACGTTGGCCTTGGCAATGGGCGCGCCCGGCGCACGACACCCGCCGCGGCGCGCCACCGCGTTCGCGCTGGCCGCGCTCGTCGCGTTGACGGCGGCCCTCGGCTTGAGCCAGTCGCGCGGTGCCATCGCGAGCGCGGCAGTTGGTTGCGGGCTGGTCGCTGGCTGGTGGCTGCTGGCAGCGCCCGCTTCCGGGCGGCTCCGGCTCGCGGCTGCCCTGCCGGCCGCTCTGCTGGCGGCGGCCACCCTGTGGACCGGCGCACGTGTGGCCCTCGCGACGGCGTCTGGCGGTGGCATCGAACTGGAGTCGCTGCCGAGCCGGCTGGAGATCTGGCACCGGGCGCTGCTCATGATTTGTGATTTCCCGCTGACGGGCATTGGTCGGGGGCAGTTCCCGTTGGTGCTGTATGAGCTCTACGTCCCTGTGATCCCGTTGCCGGCCTACTTTCCGCCCCACGCCCACAACGTGGTGCTGCAGCTGGCCCTCGACTTCGGCATTGTCGGGGCGGCGGCCTGGCTCTGGATCCTGGGAATCGCCCTGCGCGGTCTCACCCGGATCGGCCGCACGGGCATATGCCCGGGGGTGCAGGCGTTTGCGGTCGGGTTGGTGGGCGGACTGGTGACCTGGCTCAGCTTCGGCCTGCTGGACGCGCTGGTCCTCGGCGCCCCGCACGCAATCGGATTCTGGCTGGTGCTCGGGCTGGGCGGGGCCCTGATCGGCTGCGCGACGCCGGGCCCGATCGAGGGGATAGGACCGCCGCCCGCGACCACATCCCGCCAGCGGTCTGACCTCTTTGGTGGGTCGAGGCCTGGACCGACCGACGAGCAGGTCAGTGTTGCGTCGGCCAACCGGGAGGCCCCGGTTCAATGAAGACCGTGGTGAACTGGTGGCGCCAGCGCGGTGTGCGGAGGCTCGACATCGCCTGGGTGACGCCTCAGCTCGCGGTCGGCGCGGCCCCCACGCGCCAGCGCCTGGGCGACCTGCGACACGCAGGCGTGACACACCTCGTCGATCTGCGCACCGATGGGGAGCGCGAGAGGGGCTGGGACGCTGCCGCGGCCGCGCAGCAGCTTGCGGTGCTGCGCGTGCCGGTGATCGATCGCCACGCGCCCGAGCCTGCACAGATCGCCGACGCGGCGGGCTGGGTGATCGAGGCGATCGCGCGGGAACAGCCGGTGCTGCTCTGCTGCCGCGCCGGCGCCGGGCGCAGCGCGATGCTGGCCACGGCCGTGCTGCTCGCCCTCGGCTATGACCTCCCAGCGGCGTTCGGTCTCGTCAATCGGGCGCGCCGCTGCGCCAACCCGACTGACGCCCAACTGGACCTGCTGCGCGCGCTCGCCCGGCCTGGTGACCGCCGGGCTCCGGATCAGTCGGGATAGGCCGCGGGGGCAGAGGAGCCAGCAGATCTGGTGCCGAGGGCAGGTCTGGCGATGCCGGCCGAGGCCAGCTCAGCGCCGTCCGCGCCCGGGTCGGCTCCCCTGGCGGGCCGGCGGCGTATGCCGTTCCACGGCTCGGGCGTGCCCGTCGAGCGCGCGCATGGCTGGTGGGGAGGCCGGGGTCGCTTCGTCCAGGTGTGACAGACCCGGCAGGGCATCACCAACACCCAGTGCTGGCTCAGACGCATAGCCGTGGGTGTAGTAGTACCGGTAGTAACTGGAGCGCTCGCTCAGCTTGTTGAGCACCCCGCCGACCAGCCGCGTCCCGCTCTTGGCCAGCGCTTCGCATGACCGCCGCACAGCCTCGGCGCGGGTCTTGCCCGCGTCCACGACGAGCACCGTGCCGTCGACACGCCCGGCGAGGATAAGCGGGTCCGCCACCGCCGACACGGGCGGGGTGTCGAAGAGGACGATGTCGGCCTGGCCGACGAGATCGGCGACAACCCGTTCCATGCGGGGCGACGCGAGCATCTCCGCCGGATTGGGCGGGGGTGCGCCCGCGGGCAGCACCTGCAAGCCCGCGATCGATGTCGCCTGGAGGAACGCGCCGACGGGCTGACCCTCGGCGAGCAACAGCCGCGTGAGACCCTGCTGATTGGGCACTGAGAAGACACGGTGCAGCATCGGGCGGCGCAGGTCGGCATCGACGACAATCACCCGTCGTCCCGCGTGCGCGAGCGTCACCGCGAGGTTGGCGACGGTCGTCGACTTGCCCTCAGCGGGGAGGGAGCTCGTCACGGCGATCGAGCGCAGCGGCTGGTCGACCGAGGCGAACTCCAGGTTGGTGCGGATGAGACGATAGCCTTCGAAGGCCGGGCTGCGCCACGTTCGCTCCGAGGCCAGCGCCTCCTGCTGATGAGCTCCTGGCAGCCGACTGATCGCACCGAGGGTGGGCAGGCTCGCCGCCCGCTCCAGTTCCTCCGGCGATTTGACCGTGTCGTCCAGGAACTCCAGAACGAGAACCGCAACGAGAGCGATCAGCAGACCGGCCAGCGCCGCCGCCGCGGTATTGAGGCCGATACGTGGGGCGATCGGGCGCGACGGTAGGAGCGCCGGCTGGACGACACTGATGGCATTGGCAGCCTGGCTCTGCGCCAACCGTTCATTCTGCTGCTCGATGAAAACGGCCGCCGTCATGTTGGCAATGGCCTGCACGAGCGCCGGGTCAGGACCCTCGGCCGCGATCGTTAGCAACTGCGTGTCGCGGACCGGGGTGATTGTGACATGGCGCAACAACTCCTCGGTGTCCCCTAGGAGACCGAGCCGCTCCGCCACCGCCGCCAGCACGACCGGCTGACCGGCCATCTGGCTGTAGGTCTTGACGAGCTGCTGGCTCAGCAGCGCATCACTGTAGGAGGGGACACCCGGCGTCGTCGAGACGTTCACGAAGAGGGTCGTGCGCGCCTGATACACCGGCGGCAACTGGCGCGACACGACGTACCCTGCGGCCGCCCCCAGCACCGTGCACAGCGCGATCAGCCACCACCACCGGGCGAGGACGGCACCGTACCTGCGAAGCTCCACCACACCCCCTGGATCCACCCGCAAGTCGGGCGGATCGCCCCCAACCCAGAGTGCCAACGGCGCGTCTGTGCCCGCGCGGGCGCGCAATGGTGCCGCCGCCCGACCGCATGGGACGACATCAACCTAGCCACCCAACTCGCTGGACCCGCAGTATATCGAGGCCGGCCGACAGCCACAAGCTGCCCGTCCGCCAAGGGGTGGCCATCTCGTCGACGCATGGCATCAACCGACATGACTGCGCTCCCCAGACACACATCCACCTCCAACCCGCCTCCTACCAGCCCGCTGGGGCACCGTGCCGCGGCGGCGCCCACGCCAACGGGGCACCAGCGGGCGGGGCATCGGCCCATGCAGGCACCAGGCCCGACCGCTGCCCGGTCGACAGCGTGCGTACACATCGGGTACTGGCCTGTCTCTCCGGGTCGGCGAAGTGTGGCATCATGATGGCCAGAGTTCGCCTCGCGGTGGCGTTGGACTGTGCGGGCTCGCCCGCCCTGCCAGTCGGCAGCCTAACCGCGACGGCTGTGTGGAGACCGCGTCGCTCAGGCGCACGCCACCAGGCGGTCAGTCGTGGATCTGAGAGGTTCCGGCAACGAATTGAGCCGGCCCACCCGGAGCGCACAGAACGATCGGAGAGGAGGATGGGACGATGCGCGGTTTGATGATGGACTATCCGTTGACGGTGCACCATCTGCTCGAGCGGGGTTGCACCCTGTTCGGCCGGCACGACGTGGTCACCCGCACGCCCACGGGCC
>JBHOQZ010000446.1:0-3534 GCA_042408635.1 Chloroflexota bacterium | reverse complement strand
GCGACGTCCGTCACGACCGCCACGACCAGCACCGGCGGGGGCAGCGCCCGCAGCGCGCCGGCCGCTGCGCCGCCCAAGGTCGTGGGTGGCCGCCCGTCGGGCGCGGCGATCACGCAGGTGGCGATCTCGCTGATCGGCTCGCCCTACGCCTGGTCGGGCAAGACCCCCGCCGGCTTCGACTGCGCCGGCTTCGTGCTCTACGTCTACGCCCAGTTCGGCATCTCGCTGCCGCCGACGACCTACGACCAGTGGGCGGTCGGGCGGCCCGTTGCCCGCGAAGACCTCCTCATCGGCGACCTCGTCTTCTTCGCCAACACCTACGAGCCCGGCATCAGCCACGTCGGCATCTACGTCGGCGACAACGCCTTCGTCCACGCCGAGAACGACTCCACCGGCGTGGTCCGCTCCTCGCTCACCTCGGGCTACTGGGCCAGCAAGTACTACGGCGCCCGCCGCGTGCTCGACTGAGCTCTCGCCCGCCTGCGCGGAAGAGACTCGTGCCCGGTCAGCACGCTGACCGGACACGTGTCTTTGCGGTACCGGATCGTCGGTGCCACCGATTGGCTCGCGCTCCAGCGGGTGGGTCAGCTTCCGTCGAGGCGCTTGGCGAGGCAGCCGAAGAACTGCCCCATCAGCATCTTGACCGCCCCGCCCAGGAGCCGCTGGCCGACGTTGGCGATCGTGCCCCCGACCTGGGCGTCCCCCTCGACCTTGACGTCGGTTTCGGCCTCCCCCTTGGGCGTGAGCGAGATGAGGCCGCTCCCTCTGACGAAGCCGGCGCCGCCGGTGCCCTCGACGCTCATGCGGTAGCTGTGCGGCTCGTTGCGGTCCGCGATCTGCACGCGCCCGGTGTAGCTGCCCCGGATGCCGGCGACGCCGACCTTGAGCGCCGCGCGCCACTCGTCCGGTCCGCTCGCCTCGAGCGTCTCACAGCCCGGGATGCACGAGCGCAGCGCCTCGGGATCCTGGAGGACTTGCCAGACGCGCTCGGGTGGGGCCTTGAAGGTAAAGCTCCCCTCGACTTTCAACCCACTCGCCTCCTTGCGTAGTCGTTCGCCGGCGCGGGCCGGCGCCGCCGGCTTCCACCCCGGCATTCCGGCCGCGCGGTCGTTCGGTCGTGCGCGTTGTCAGTCCGCGATGGCGGGCGATGCCGCCGGCGGCGTCGCGGCGGGTTCTCCGCATTCGCCGAGCCAGCGCCGGCCGAGGCTGATCTCGTCGCGGTAACGGCGCAGCTCGTCGGCGACGCGCGCCCCGGTCCAGCCAAGGCGGCACGCCATCAGCTCCGCCACGACCGGTGCAGCGGCCTCGCCCTGATCGGCCGACCAGCCGAGCATAGTGCGCTGCCGGAGCACATCACCCACCGTCCGCGCCGCCTCGCGCTCGATCGCGTGCAGCACCTGGGCGCGGATGTCTGGCGCGTTGGCGATGATGCGCGCCGCCGGGTCGGCGTCCGGGTTCGGCTCGATCAGGTCGAGCACCTCGACGGCGCGCCGGCCGTAGAGATCGACCAGGTGATCGGTCTGCGCCCGCGTCAGGCCGTGGCGCGCCCCCTCGGCCGCCATCCGCGAGCGGAAGGCGGCCAGGTCGCCCACGCCGCCACCCGGTAGCTCCACGCACGCCGTCAGGCAGGGCGCCGAACGGCCCAGGCGGCGGCAGACCGCGTCGACGGCATCCTCGGCGATGGCGCGGTAGGCCGTGAGCTTGCCGCCGAGGATGGTGATCAGGCCGCGCACGCCCTCGCGCGCCTCGTGATCCCAGATGGCGTGCTTGCGCGAGACCGCCGACTCGGAGACGCCCTCGGCCCGGACTAGCGCCCGCACACCGGCGGTGGTGTAGTAGATCGGCTCGAAGCGCGCCCCCGGCAACGCCGGCCGCACCGCGTTGAGCAGATACGCTACGTCGTCGGCGTCGGCGTGGACGGTCTCCAGGTTCCCCTCCCAGTCGGTGTCCGTGGTGCCCACGTAGGAGAAGCCGAGCCAGGGCACGACGAAGAACAACCGGCCGTCGGACGCGAACAGCACGATCGCGCTCTCGGTGACGGGCGGCGTCACCAGATGGACGCCCTTGGTGCGGCGGAGCAGCCGGCGGGCCGGCCGGGCCAGGCGGGCCACGGCGTCGATCCAGGGGCCGGCCGCGTTCAGCGTGAGCGCGGCGCGCACCTGCGCCGTCTCGCCGGTCAGGCAGTCCTCCACCAGCACGCCGCGCACCGCGCTGTCCTCGACCAGCAGGTCGACGACGCGCGTGTGCGTGAACAGCTCGGCGCCACGGGCATCAGCGTCGACCGCGTTCTCGAGGCCCAGGCGCTCGACCGCCTGGACCTGGGCATCGTAGTAGAGCGCGGCGCCCTCCAGGCCGGCGGGATTGAGGGCCGGCTCGCGCGCCAGCGTCTCGTCCCGGCCGAGCATACGGTGCGTGGGCAGCGACTTGTCGAAGGAGAGCGCGTCGTAGAGCAGCATCCCGAGCCGCAGCTTGGCACGGTAGGCGGCGCCGCGGCGGTAGATCGGGACCACGAACGGCAGCGGGCGCACCAGGTGGGGCGCCAGGCGCAGCAGCACCTCGCGCTCGCGCAGATCCTCACGCACGAGCGCGAAATCGAGGAGCTCGAGGTAGCGCAGGCCGCCGTGCACTAGGCGGGTCGAGCGGGCGGTCGTGCCCCAGCCAAAGTCGCGCTGCTCGAACAGCGCCACGCGCAGCCCGCGCAGCGCGGCGTCGCGCGCCGCGCCCAGGCCGATGATGCCGCCGCCGATGATCGCCAGGTCGAAGCGCTCGCCGCGCGCCCGCGCCAGTCCCGTCCGCATCGTCCTGTTCCGGGTCCGCATCATAGTTCTGAAACCTGAGCCATGCTACCACGCCGCTCCCGGCCCGGGTACGGTATACTCTGCAACACCCTCGCCCCAGCCCGGCGGCCGCACCGGCGAACCGCTCGATCAGGAGCGTTCCCGTGGCCGCTCGCTCGACTGCTCTGCCCCGTCGCCGCTTTCTCCAGGCGCTGGGCGCCGGCGGCGCCCTCGCGCTCGTCGGCTGCGGCACCGCCGCGCTCATGGATTCCAGCGCCGT
Source organism: Chloroflexota bacterium (assembly GCA_042408635.1). Taxonomy (GTDB): domain Bacteria; phylum Chloroflexota; class UBA6077; order FW602-bin22; family JBHOQZ01; genus JBHOQZ01. The sequence goes on along the minus strand of JBHOQZ010000446.1, from coordinate 477 downwards.
CGGCACCGGCCTCGGCCCCCACGCCCCGCCCGGCGCCCCCGCGCCCGAGCCCGCGCCGTCGCTCGATGCCGTGCTCACCGAACCCGAGCCGGCTGCCGCTCCGCCGGTCATCGCGCCGCGCCGGGTGCCGGCGGGGGCGGTCGTCGGCGCGCTGCTGCCGCTCTCGGGCCCGTTTGCCTACGAGGGCGTGGCCTTCCGCCGCGGGGCCGAGGTCGCGCTGGCCGAGCTGGGTGAGCGCGAGGTGCTGCGCGGCGAGCGGCTGCGGCTCGAGTTCGTGGACGCGCGCCGGGTCGACACCTCGCCCGAGACGGAGGCGCGGCGGCTGATCGACGCGGGCGCTGCCGCGCTCCTCATCTCCGGCGACGAGCCGCATGCCCGTGAGTCACTGGGCGGTGAGCCGGTGCGCTGGGTCGCGCCCGCCACGTCGGCGGTCGCCCGGCTCGCCCACGAGCACACCGTCCCCCTCCTTATCGGGCA
>JBHOQZ010000445.1:0-3977 GCA_042408635.1 Chloroflexota bacterium | reverse complement strand
CCGACGTGATCAACCTGGACCCGATGCGCTCGAACGCGCTGGTAGACCGGCAGGTGCTCTACAACGTCTACGACTCGCTCGTGGCGATCGACAAGGACCTCAAGATCATCCCGTGGCTCGCCGAGAGCTGGCAGATCTCCGACGACCGCAAGAGCTACACCTTCAAGTTGCGCTCCGGCGTCAAGTTCCACGACGGCACCGACTTCAACGCCGAGGCGGTGCGCTGGAACTTCGACCGCCTGCTCAACGACAAGGCGTCGGTGCGCCGCGCCGAGATCAGCACGATCGACTCGGTGACCGTCGTCGACCCGCTCACCGTGCGCCTCAACCTCAAGGCGCCGTTCGCGCCGCTCCTCGCCAACCTGGTCGACCGCGCCGGCATGATGGTTTCGCCCGCCGCGGCCGAGAAGGGGGGCGAGGACTTCACCCGCAACCCCGTCGGCGGCGGCACCGGCCCCTTCAAGTTCGTCTCGTGGAAGAAGGACGACAACGTCACGCTGGAGGCGAACAAGGACTACTGGCGCAAGGACGCCAGCGGCCAACTGCTCCCCTACATCGACCGCCTGATCTACCGGCCCATCACCGACGAGACGGTGATGCTGACCAACGTGCGCACCGGCGACATCGACGCTACGTTCGTCGTGCCGGCCAAGGATGTAGCCTCGCTGCGGACCGCCACCGACGTGGTGCTGCGCGAGACGCCCGGCCTCGCCTACGCCAGCATCATCCTCTTCACGGGCGCCGAGCCGTTCAACAACAAGGCGGCGCGCCAGGCGGTGGCGGTGGCGATCGACCGCGAGGAGATCCTCAAGACCGTCTTCTGGGGCACCGGCAGCGTCGCCTACGGTCCCGTGCCGCCAACGGTATTCTCGTTCGATCCGTCGTTCCAGCCGTGGAAGCGCGACGTGGCCCGGGCGAAGGAGATCCTGACGGCAGGTGGGCTGCCCAACGGCTTCACCTTCACCATGAAGGTCAGCTCGGGCTCGCCGGCCACCATCCAGCTCGCCCAGCTCATGAAAGACCAGCTCAGCCAGGCCGGGATCACCATGGAGATCCAGCAGCTCGAGTTCGCCAGGATTCTCGAGGACCAGAACTCGGGCAACTTCCAGGCAACGCTGATCGGCTGGTCGGGCCGGATCGACCCCGACGGCAACATGTACAACATGCTCCACACGGGCTCGCCGCTCAACTACTCGAAGTACGCGAACCCGGAGGTGGACGACCTGCTCGACAAGGCGCGCGAGACCAACGACCTGGCCGAGCGCACGCGGCTCTACCGGGCGGCCGAGCGTACCGCCGTCGAGGATGCGCCGATCGTCTACTACCGCCACGGCGTCGCCTTCGCCTTCACCACGCCGCGGGTGCAGAACCTGCCCCTCTACGCCGACCAGATCCTGCGCTTCGCCGAGGTCTGGAACGGGTAGATGACGGCCTACATCCTGCGCCGGCTCAGCCTGATGGTGCCGGTGGCGTTGCTGGTGAGCGTGATCATCTTCACGCTGATTCGCCTCACGCCCGGCGATCCGGTCCGCGTGATGATGGGCGAGGAGGCGGCCGATCCGCAGACGGTCGAGCGCGTGCGCGCCTCGCTCGGGCTCGACCAGCCCTACCCGGTGCAGTACGCGCTCTGGCTGTCGCGCGCGCTGCAGGGCGACCTCGGCCGCTCGCTGCGCACGCGCCAGCCGGTCATGGAGGCGATCACCGAGCGGCTGCCGGCGACGTTCGAGCTGGGGCTGGCGGGGCTGACATTCGCGCTGGTGATCGCCTTCGTCGCCGGCACGATCAGTGCGGTGCGGCGCAACTCGGCGGCCGATTTCGGCGCGGTCGGTTTCACGCTGCTCGGGGTCTCGATCCCGAACTTCTTCCTTGGCATCCTGCTCATCCTCGCCTTCGCCTACTACTGGCGCGTGTTCCCGCCCGGCGGTTACCGGCCGATCGAGGAGGGGTTGGGCGAGAACCTGCGCCGCCTGGTGCTGCCGGCGATCACGCTCGGCACGGCCGGGGCGGCCGTCAACATGCGCCTGATGCGTTCGAGCCTGCTCGAGGTGCTCTCGCAGGACTACGTGCGCACCGCCTGGGCGAAAGGGCTCTCGGAGCGGGTGGTGATCCTGCGCCACGCGCTCAAGAACGCGCTCATCCCGGTCGTCACAGTCGTTGGCATCCAGGTGGGCGCGATCATCGAGGGAGCCTTCATCACCGAGACGGTCTTTGGCTGGCCGGGCGTCGGCCGCCTGGCCGTCGACAGCATCGCCGGCCGCGACTACCCGGTCGTGCAGGCGATCGTGCTCCTGTCGGCGCTCTCGTTCATGGTGGCGACGCTGCTGGTCGACATCCTCTACGCCTGGCTCGACCCGAGGATCAGCTATGCAAGCCGGCGTTAGCGCGCCCGCCGCGGCACCGAGCGCGGCGGGCGCACTCGTGCGCCCGCGCCGCCTCATCAGCCGCCGCACCCTGCGCGAGCAGCCACGGCTGGCGGTCGCGCTGGTGCTGGTCGTGGCGCTCATGCTGCTCGCCCTCGTCGGACCGCTGCTCACCCCCTACGACCCGATCAAGACGTCGCCGGGCGACCAGCTCCAGCCGCCCAGCCTCGCCCACCCGCTGGGCACCGATGACCTGGGGCGCGACGTGCTGGCGCGCACGCTCTACGGCGCGCGCATCTCGCTGCCGGTGGGCGTGCTGGCAGTGCTGATCGGCCTCACCTGCGGCATGCTGCTGGGCCTGCCCGCGGGCTACATCGGCGGCTGGTACGACCTGCTGGCGATGCGGTTCGTCGACGCGCTGCTCGCCTTCCCCGGCCTGATCCTGGCGATCTCGATCACCTCGGCGCTCGGGCCGCAAATCCAGAACGCGATGATCGCCATCGGCATCGTGACGATCCCGGTCTACGCTCGCCTGTCGCGCGGGCAGGTGTTGCAGGCGCGCTCGCGCGAGTACGTCGAGGCGGCGCGCACGATCGGCGCGGGAGACACGCGGATCGTGGTGCGCCACATCCTGCCCAACATCGTCAACCCGCTGATCGTGCAGGCGACGCTCTCGATCGCCTTCGCCATCCTGGCCGAGGCCGGGCTCTCGTTCCTCGGCCTGGGCGCCCAGCCGCCGACGCCGACCTGGGGCTTCGACATCAACCACGCGCGCGGCTACCTGACCAACGCCGCCTGGATGTCGATCGGGCCCGGTCTGGCAATCCTGCTCTCGGTCTTCACCTTCAACCTGCTCGGTGACAGCCTGCGCGACCTGCTCGACCCCACGCTGCGCGTGGTGGTGGGGCGATCATGAGATGATGCGGGCGGCGCAGCCGGCGTCCCCGGCTCGCGCGTGACCGGCGCCACAAACCAGGAGCAGGCGAGGAGGCAGCAGCCGACGATGGGAGCGGTGGTGGTGGCGGTGAGCCGCAGCCCGACGCACACGCTCAGCAAGCCGAACGAGCCCGGCATCCGGCTCGTGGCCGGGCTGGGCGTCGAGGGCGACGCCCACAGGGGCGAGACGGTCAAGCACCGCTCGCGCGTGCGGCGCGACCCGACCCAGCCGAACTTGCGGCAGGTCCACCTGATCCACGCCGAGCTCTTCGACGAGCTGCGCGCGGCCGGCTTCGATCTGGGGCCGGGTCAGATGGGCGAGAACATCACCACGCGCGGGCTCGACCTGCTCGGCCTGCCGGCGGGCGCGCGGCTGCGCCTGGGCGAGACGGCGGTGGTCGAGATCACCGGGCTGCGCAACCCGTGCGCCCAGCTCGACGCGATCCGGCCGGGGCTGATGGCGGCCGTGCTGGACCGCGACGAGGAGGGCAACCTGATCCGCAAGGCGGGCGTGATGGGCGTGGTGCTGGTGGGCGGGGAGATTCGACCGGGCGACCCGATCGCGGTCGAGCTGCCGCGCCCGAATGCGGCCGGGGGGCACTGCCCGCTCACGCCCGTCTGAGCCAGCCGGCCGCTTGCGCCAGCGCGTCGCGCCAGCGCGCGGCGGAGCGGCGGCTGGCC
>JBHOQZ010000437.1:0-2651 GCA_042408635.1 Chloroflexota bacterium | reverse complement strand
GCCGGCGAGGTCCGGAGCCGGGGCAGCCGGGGCGGCCGGGGCGGCCGCGGGCGGGACTGTGAGCGCGGGCGGCGGTGCCGCCGGCGGAGTGGACGTCGAGGCTGTGCAGGCCCCGACCAGCAGCGCAAGCACAAGCGCGAGCACCGGCCCGAGCGGTCCGAACCGCCGCGCGTGGAGAGGCGTCGAAGATCGGGACAACGTGGCACCTCGGCAAAGCAAAGAATCGTGCGAGACGCATGTTGCCCCACTGGAGCGGCGGGCCGCAAGTCCGCGTCACCGGGCGAGGCCGGTGCCGCCCTGCCCGCTCGGCTGGAGCGGCCGGGGGAGCGCGCGCCTGGGCGGGCCGGCGCAACCCGGCCGGCTGCGGCCGGCCGACCGTAACCCGCTACCGTAGCCTCTGTTCATGGGTCGTGCGCACGCGCCGGCCCGGCTCGGGGGCAACGCTCCCCGAGCGGATCGCCGCCCCAGCAATCGGGAGACGGGGGTAGACGGATTGTGGAGGAAGCTGCCGTGACGGATTCGAACGCGGAAACGACGGGAACCAGCCGGCGGTCGCTCTTGGGCATTGCGGCCGGGGTGGGCGCGGGCGCGGTGCTGGGGGCGGGCCTGCTGGCCGGCGAGACCGGCACCGCCGAGGCGCAGGTGACGGGGCCGCTGACCGCGCCGGTCGCCTCGATCACGCTGGCGGGCGCGCACAAGCTGCTGATGGGCGCCCAGGCCAGGGCGCAGGAGATCAACGTGCCGATGACGATCGTTGTCGTGGACGCCGGCGGCCAGCTCAAGGCGGCCGCGCGCATGGACGGCAACCGCTTCGGCAGCCTCGAGATCGTCAGGCGCAAGGCGATCACCGCGGTGGCGTTCGGCCAGCCGACGCACCGCTTCGGCCAGGGAGTCTTCGGCGGCGATCCCGCCCGCGCCGCCAGCTTCGCCAACCTGCCTGACATCTGGCTGGGTGGCGGCGGCCTGCCGATCGTGGTCGACGGCCAGGTCGTCGGTGGAATCGGCGTGGGCGGGGGCACGCCCGAGCAGGACATCGAGGTGGCCCAGGCCGGCCTCGACGCCCTCGGCAAGTAGTCCGCGCGACCGGCCGGCGCCGGCCGGCTGCCTTGAACCGGACCACCCCACGGGGTGGTCTTCTCTTGTGCGTCAGGTCTCAAGGGTGCAACCGGGAAAACGTTGATGCGACCTTGACAGGGGTGTTGCCCTTGCCTAGACTTGGCGCGGTCGTGGGCCGGGGAGCGTGGGGGTGAACCGCGGGGCGGCGTGTTCCCCTGCCCGCCACGATCAGGCCCGACTGTCAGCCGCGCCACGGGAAGCTGGCGCGGCGCCGCGTGACCGGCGCGTCGGGGCGTCGCGAGAAGGCCGGCAACGGCCCGCCGCCCGCACTCTTGGGTTCGGAAAAGGGAGCAACATCAGCGATGGCTCAACCGCATGGCTCTGAGCAGGATTACGCGCAGCAGGTCGAGCAGTTCTGCGCCGCCCACGGGCTGACCCGCCGCGATTTCCTCCGGCTGTTTGGCGTGGCGGCCGGCGCCGCGGCGCTGGGCGGGCTCGACCTCGACCGGGCCGAGGCCGCCTCGCACAGCGAGCGGCCCGAGGCGTTCCGCCCGATGCGCCCGCGCGGCCAGTCCGGCGGCACCGTGACGGTGATGCAGGGCGTCGACGCCAACACCCTGGATCCGGCGCTGCGCAACTCGACGCCCGAGTTCAACATCAACGTCCACGTCTACGACACCTTCACCTGGCGCGACCCGAAGAGCCTGATCACCACGCCGAACATCGTCCGCGAGTGGAAGAATGTGGACGACTATACGTGGGAGATGCGGCTCGTCCAGGGCGCCCGGTTCCACGATGGCACGCCGGTCAACTCGGAGGCCGCCAAGTTCACGCTCGACCGCCTCAACCAGCCGCGCATCGGCTCCGCCCCGACGGTCCAGAACTTCGCCCGCCTCGTCAGCTACGACCGGACCGAGGTCGTCGACGACCTCACCTTCCGCATCGTGACGAAGGAGCCGAGCGCGATCGTCCCCGACCTGCTCTCGGCGGTCGAGATCGTGCCGCCCAGCTACTTCAGCGACGACTCCGAGGCGAACCTGACGAAGATCGCGACCCAGCCGATGGGCTCGGGCCCCTATATCTTCAAGGAGTGGGTCAAGAACGACCGCGTCGTCCTCGAGGCCAACCCGAACTACTGGAACGGCACCCCGCCCTTCCAGCAGGTGATCATCAAGCCGGTGCCGGAGCTCTCGACGCGCATCCTGTCGCTCACCAGCGGACAGGCCGACGTGATCGTGAACGTCGCCCCCGACCAGGTCGACCAGGTCAACCGCTCCGGCTCGGCGCGCGTCTCCCAGGTGACGGGTGGGCGCATCATCTTCGTCGGCATCCGCACCGACCGCGCCCCCTTCGCCGACAAGCGGGTGCGCCAGGCGCTCAACTACTCGGTCAACTTCGACGCGATCAACCGCGCGCTCCTCAACGGGGCCGGCACCCGTGCCAAGGCGCCGGGTGTGAACCCGCCGAACCAGAACCCGGCGCTCGAGCCGCTGCCCTACAACATCGACCTGGCCAAGCGGCTGCTCCAGGAAGCCAACTTCCCGATGGACTACACCATCCCGATGATGTCGCCCAACGGGCGCTACATCAAGGAC
>JBHOQZ010000435.1:0-1043 GCA_042408635.1 Chloroflexota bacterium | reverse complement strand
CGCATGGAGCAGGGCGACCTCTCTCAGCGCGTCGACGTCCAGCGCCAGGACGAGGTCGGCCAGCTCGCGGCAGCGTTCAACTCGATGGCGGCTGGGCTCGAGCGCTCGCAGCGCTCGCGCCAGCAGATGGTCAACGACATCGCCCACGAGCTGCGCACCCCGCTCTCGAACTTGCGCGGCTACATCGAGGGCATCCGCGACGGCGTCGTCAAGCCCGACACCGCCACGCTCGAGGTGCTCTACGAGGAGGCGATGCTGCTCAGCCAGCTCGTCGACGACCTCCAGGAGCTGTCGCTGGCCGAGGCGGGGCAGCTCTCCTTCGACCGCCAGCCGATCTCCCCCGCCGACCTGGTGCGTGCGAGCGTGGCGGCCGCCCACGCCCGCGCGCTCGAGGGGGGGATCGACCTGGTGGCCGAGGTCCCCGACGACCTGCCGCCGGTGGTGGCCGACGCGCGCCGCACCCGCCAGGTGCTCCACAACTTGCTCAACAACGCGCTGGCGCACACCCCGGCCGGCGGTCGCGTGACGGTGAGCGCCGCCCGCGGCCCGGGCAACACGGTCGAGTTCCGCGTCACCGACACCGGGGCCGGCATCCGCCCCGCGGATTTGCCATTCATCTTCGACCGCTTCTACCGCGCCGACCGCTCGCGCAGCCGGGCCACCGGCGGGGTCGGGATCGGCCTGACGATCTCGAAGCAGCTCGTGGTCGCCCAGGGCGGTACGATCGGGGTCGAGAGCGAGCCGGGTGTGGGCAGCAGCTTCCATTTCACCCTGCCGCTCGCCCCGCCTGATCTGGCGGCTCCCCGCTCGGCGCGGCCCGCCGAGCTGGCCCACCCCAGCGCCGACTGATCGCCCCCTTCCCGACCGAGGCGGCACGGGATTGACAGCGCGTCCGCCGGCCTTTATTCTACCATCAGGCTAATTAGCTCAGGGGTAGAGGACGGGGTGGTGGACGGCGATGTCGACCGATCAGTTGAGCCTGCTCTTCGCGGCGCTGGCGGACCCCACCCGCCGGGCGATCCTGGAGCGGCTGGCCCAGGGCG
>JBHOQZ010000430.1:0-5109 GCA_042408635.1 Chloroflexota bacterium | reverse complement strand
GGTCGGTCGGGCCGCCGGGGGGGCGGTGGCCGCCGGCGGGGTGGGCGGTGAGGGTCGCCGACAGGGGGTCGCGGCGTCGCCACGGGGGGGCGACTGCCCGAGCGCCGCGGCCGCGCCTGATCCAGCAGACGACGGTCGACTCCTCGGTGCGCTACCTGATCTTCACGCTCATGCGGTACCTGCGCGACGAGGCGGGGTACGCTGTGCTGGCGGGCTGCGCACCGGGCCCGTTCGTCCCCGAGATCGAGGCGGCGGGCTTTCCCGTGTTGCGCGTGCCGATGACGCGCCGGATCACGCCGCTGGCCGACCTGGCCGCGCTGGCGCGCCTGGTCTGGCGCTACCGCCGCGTGCGCCCGCTGATCGTCCACTGCCACACGCCGAAGGCGAACCTGCTCGGGCCGATCGCGGCGCGCCTGGCGGGCGTGCCGATCGTCTGCTACACGGTCCACGGCTTCTACTTCCACGAGGGGTCGCCGGCCTGGCAGCGCTGGTTGTTCGGGGCGGTCGAGCGCATCGGCTCGGCCTGCGCCGACGCCGTGTTCGTGCTCAACCCGGAGGACGCTGCCGCCGCCCGCCGGCTCGGCATCATCCCCGCCGACAAGATCGTCGAGACGGGCAGCGGGATCGACCTGGTCGGCTACCGGGCCGACCCGCTCGACCCGGCCGAGCGCGCCGCGCGCCTGGCCGAGCTCGGCCTGCCCGAGCGGGCACGCGTCGTCGGCTTCGTCGGCCGGCTGGTGCGCGAGAAGGGGGTGGTCGAGCTGCTGGAGGCGGTGCCGGCGCTCACAGCGCGCGTGCCCGACGTGCACGTCCTCCTCGTGGGCGCCTGGGACCGCGCCAAGCCGGACGCCGTCGACCCCGGCAGCGTCGAGCGGCTGGGGCTGAACGGCCGCGTCCACGTGCTGGGCCACCGCACCGACGTCGAGCGCCTCTACCCGCTCTTCGACGTGCTCGTACTGCCGACCTATCGGGAGGGGTATCCGCGGGCACCCATGGAGGCGGCCGCCGCCGGGGTGCCGACCGTGGCGACGAACGTGCGCGGCTGCCGGCAGACGGTGGTCGACGGTGAAACCGGCCTGCTCGTGCCGCCACGCGACCCGCGTGCCCTGGCGGACGCCCTGATTCGGCTGCTGACCGACGAGCCGCTGCGGCGCTGCATGGGCGCAGCGGCCCGGCATCTGGCCGCTGAGCGCTTCGACGAGTGCCGCGTCTTCCGCCTCGTCGCCGAGACCTACGCCCGCCTGCGCCGCGAGAAGGGCCTGCCGGGCCCGTTCTGCGCGCCTGGGGAGGCCCGCCCGGGGCGCGCAACGTGATAGACTCCGCCGAGCTCCGGCCCGGCTGAGCGGGCCGGCCACGCCAGCGAGGAATCCATGAGCCAGCCAACCACCACCCGCACCGTGCCCACGCCCCCCCATCCGCAAGCGGGTACCCGCCCCAATGCTGGGGGGTCGCACGACCCCGCCACTCCAGGTCGGCCCGGCCCGGCCCTCTCCCCCGATGGCGAGGGCGAGGAGGCAGCCGCACGGCAGGCAGCGCCGCCATCACCCCCCAGGATTGGGGGGCCGGGGGGGCTACCGCCGGGGGAGCCTCCGCCGGGGTCGCCCATCACCTCGGTGCCGATGTCGGGGCCGGACATCGGTGAGCGCGAGATCGCGCTCGTGAACCAGGTGCTGCGCACGCCGATCCTCTCCATCGGCCCGATGATCGAGCGGTTCGAGCGCGCCATCGCCGACTACGTGGGCGTGCGCCACGCGATCGCGGTCAGCAGCGGCACCGCCGGCCTCCACCTCGCCGTGATCGCGGCCGGCGTGGGCGAGGGCGACGAGGTGATCACCACCCCGTTCAGCTTCGTCGCCTCGGCCAACGCGATCCTCTACGAGCGGGCGCGGCCGGTGTTCGTCGACATCGACCCGCAGACGCTCACTATCGACCCGAACCGGATTGAGGCCGCGATCACGCCGCGCACGCGCGCCATCCTGCCGGTGGACGCCTTCGGCCAGCCGTGCGACCTGCCCGCCATCCTCGAGATCGCCCGGCGGCACGACCTGCGGGTGATCGACGACGCCTGCGAGGCGATCGGCGCCCGCTGGGACGGCGTGCCGGTCGGCTCGCGCGGCGATGCCGCCGTCTTCGCCTTCTACCCGAATAAGCAGATGACGACCGCCGAGGGCGGCGTGATCGTGACGAACCGCGACGACTGGGACGCGCTCTGCCGCAGCCTGCGCAACCAGGGGCGCGGCCCCGACAACACTTGGCTCAACCACCTCCGGCTCGGCTACAACTACCGGCTGGACGAGCTCTCGGCCGCGCTCGGCCTCGGCCAGGTCGAGCGCCTCGACGAGCTGCTCGACAAGCGCGCGCGCGTCGCCGCGCTCTACGCCGAGCGGCTGGCGGACGTGGCGGGTGTCGAGCCACCCTACGTCTCGCCGCGGGCGACGATGAGCTGGTTCGTCTACGTCGTGCGGTTCGCGCGCGGGCTGAACCGCGACCGGATCATGCAGCGGCTGGCGGCCGACGGCGTGCCCTCGCGGCCCTACTTCACGCCGGTCCACCTCCAGCCGTTCTACGTCGAGCGGTTCGGCTTCAAGCGCGGCGACTTTCCAATCACCGAGGACGCGGGCGACCGCTGCCTGGCGCTGCCGTTCCGCGGCACCCAGAGCGAGGCGGAGTGCGACTACGTGGTCGAGCGCCTGAAGGCCGCCATAGCCGCCGAGGCTGCCGCACGGGCCTGACCCGGTGCGCGCCCTGCTGCTCTCGCTCCACGACGTCGACTTCGCCGACAGCCGCTACCGCGTCTACCAGTACCTGCCGGCGCTGCGCGCGGCCGGGATTGAGGCGCGGGTCGAGCCGCTGGTGTCGCGCGAGCTCGCCCGGCTCTACTGGACCGGTGGCCTTGAGGTGCGGGCCCGCCGCGCCTGGCTGGGTGCTGCCGCGCTGCTGGCGCGCGTCCGCCTGGCGCTCGAAGCGCCCCGCTGGGACGTTGCGCTCGTGCAGCGCGAGCTCTACCCGTTTGGCCCGCCGCTACTCGAGGCGCTGGCAGCGGGCCGGGGCGCCCGCCTCGCCTTCGACTTCGACGATGCGATCTGGCTGCGTGGGGAAGGAGCCAGGGCGCGCGATGGGCTGCGTGATTGGCTGCGCAACCCGGCCAAGGCGGCGCGGATCGTCCGCCTGAGCCGCGTCGCCATCGCGGGCAACGCCTACCTCGCCGCCTGGGCGCGGCGCCGGTTGCCGCCGGGGCGGGTCCACACGATCCCGACGGTGATCGACACCGAGCGCTACCCCGTGAAGCGCCACGCGGCGCGGCGGCCGGTGGCGATCGGCTGGGTGGGCAGTCCCTCGACGGCCGCCTACCTCGAGCCGCTCCAGCCGGTGCTGGCGCGCCTGGCCGCGCGCGACGACGTGCGGATCGTGATCGTGGGGGCGCCGGGGTTCCGGCCGCGCGGCTACGCCGCCGAGGTGCGCCCCTGGCGACTCGACCGCGAGCTGGACGACCTGCTCGACCTCGACATCGGGCTGATGCCGCAGCCGGACAATGCCTGGACGCGCGGCAAGTGCGCCTTCAAGGCGATCCAGTACATGGGCGTGGGCGTGCCGGCGGTCTGCTCACCGGTCGGCGTCGCCAACGAGCTGATCGCCCCAGGCGAGAACGGCTACCTGGCCGCCACACCCGAGGCGTGGGCGGCGCACCTGACGCGCCTGGTCGAGGATCCGGCGCTGCGGGCGCGACTCGGCGCGGCCGCCCGCGCCACCATCGAGGCGCGCTGGTCGCTCGCGGTCTGGGCGCCGCGCTTCGTCGCGGCGCTGCGCGCGGCCGCCGGGTAGGGGCCAGGGGCCCGTCCCCTACCCGGCGGCCGGCACGAGGCTCCCCTCGGCGTAGCGGGCGCGCAGCACCTTCTTGTCGAACTTGCCGACCGTCGTCTTGGGGATCTCGGGCACGAAGACGATCTCGTCGGGCAGCCACCACTTGGCGACGCGCTCGGCGAGGAACGCGAGCAGCTCCTCCGGGGTGAGGTCGTCGGCGTCCGGCTTCTTGACCACGCAGGCGAGTGGGCGCTCCTGCCACTTCTCGTGCGGGATCGCGATCACCGCGGCCTCGGCGACCTTCGGGTGGCCCATCAGCGTGTTCTCGAGGTCGACGCTGCTGATCCACTCGCCGCCGCTCTTGATCACGTCCTTGGCGCGGTCGGTGATCTGGATGTAGCCCTCGGGGTCGATCGTCACGATGTCGCCGGTGCGGAACCAGCCGTCGGGCGTGAAGGAGTCGGCCCCGCGCGGGTCGTTGTAGTAGCCGCTGGCGATCCAGGGGCCGCGCACCACCAGCTCGCCCATCGTCTTGCCGTCCCAGGGCACCTCCTGACCGAGCCCGTCGATCGCCTTCGCCTCGACGCCGGGCAGCGGCAGCCCCTGCTTCGTCTGGTAGCTGAAGCGGGTGTCGGGGTCGGCCTCGCGCAGATGCGGCTTGAGGCGCGAGACCGAGCCGACCGGGGAGGTCTCGGTCATGCCCCAGGCGTGGAGCATGGGCACGCCGAACTCGCGCTCGTAGGCCGCCATGAGGGCGGGCGGGGGCGCCGAGCCGCCGCAGGGCAGGCAGCGCAGGCTGCTCACGTCGTACCTGCCCGTGCGCAGCGCCTGGAGCACGCCCATCCAGATGGTGGGCACGCCCGCCGCGATCGTCACCCGCTCCTCCTGGATGAGCTGGGCGAGGTCGGCCGGCGTGGGGCTGGGGCCGGGCAGCACCTGGCGCGCGCCGAAGAGCACCGCCGCGTAGGGCATGCCCCAGGCGTTGGCGTGGAACATCGGCACGACCGGCATCACCGTGTCGGCCATCGACATGCCGACGGCGTCGGTGAGGCCGACGGCCAGCGAGTGGAGGAAGGTCGAGCGGTGGGAGTAGACGACGCCCTTGGGGTGGCCGGTAGTGCCGGAGGTATAGCACATCGCGCAGGCGTCGTTCTCGTCCACGCGCGGCCACTCGATCTCGGGCGACGCCTTCTCGAGCAGCGACTCGTAGTCGTGGGCGGGCGCGAGCGGCGTGTCGGGGGTGCCCGGGGTATCGCTCATCACGATGAACTGCTCGACGCGCGGGATCTCGTCCCGGATGCGTTCGAG
>JBHOQZ010000422.1:0-3760 GCA_042408635.1 Chloroflexota bacterium | reverse complement strand
GACTTGGCCGGCGCTGACGGCGCCGGCGCGGCCGCCGCGGCCTCGGCGGCCGGTGCCTCGGTGGTGACCGGTGCCTCGGTGGTGACCGGTGCCTCGGTGGTGGCCTCTGGGGCGGCCGGGGGCGGCTCGGCGGGCGGCGCCTCGTGGTGCTGGCCGGGCAGGCGGATCGGGGTGCGCATGATCTGGCCGAGTCGGTCGAGAAAATTGCCGGGCATCGTCGTTCCTCCACAGGCACTTGGCGAGGTGGCGCGGCTTGCCGCCGGGAACGCCCCGGCGAGGACAGGGTGCGCGACGGACCCGGGGGCGAGGCACGACGGCCACCAACCCCTTGCGGGTGTGAGGCGCCTCACCGGCCGGCGCCCGCCGCCTGCTGTAGAATGCGTCGGGCACGCCTGCGTCTATTGTACAGCAGGTGGGCGGCTGCCGAGCCGAGTCCCACTGAGCGGCAGCCGAGGGGAGGTTAGGATGGTCCGGTCAACGCACCGTGCGATCGCCGAGCAGGTGTCGGGGCAGAACGCGCTGGGCTACGTCGCCGCGGTCGCGCAGCACCACCGGATCCAGTCGAGCCCCGGCTTCCGGGCTGCCGCCGCCTTCGCGGCCGACGTCCTGGCTGCCGCGGGCCTGGCGGTCGAGACGCTGCGCTTCCCCGCCGACGGCAACACCTTCACCTGGACCTCGATCGTGCCGCAGGAGTGGCGGTTGCGCTCGGCCGAGCTGCGCCTGGTCGAGCCGGCGGCGGAGGCGCGCACGCTCGCTAGCACGCTCGACGCGAAGCTGGCCGTGATCCAGCGGAGCGTGCCCACGCCACCCGATGGGGTGGCGGGTAAGCTGGTCGTGATCGAGGGCGGCGACGCGGCCGAGGACTACGCGGACGTGGAGGTACGCGGCTGCTTCGTCCTCTCGGATCGGCCGGCCCAGGCGGTACACCGGCTGGCGGTGGTCGACCGGGGGGCGCTGGGCGTGATCTTCGACGGACTGGCGGCGATCCCGGCCATCCGGCCGCGCGGCGATCTGCCGGACGCGCTGCAATACACCTCGTTCTGGTGGGTACCGGGCGAGCCGCGCGGCTTCGGCTTCGTGCTGTCGCCGCGGGCGGGCGCGCGGTTGCGGGCGCTAGCCCGGCGCAGCCCGATCTGGCTCCAGGCGCGCGTCGACGCCGCCTTCGTTGACGGCACCATGGAGTGCGTCACCGCGACGCTCCCCGGCACGGACTCGACCGACGAGGTTCTGGTGGTCACGCACCTCTGCCACCCGCAGCCCTCGGCCAACGACAACGCCTCCGGGGTGGGCGCCACCCTCGAGGCGGCGCGGGCGCTGGCGGCCGCGATCCGGGCCGGGAGCCTGTCCCGTCCGCGCCGAACGGTGCGGTTTCTCCTCCCGGCCGAGATGATGGGCACCTACGCCTACCTCGCCGGCGACCCGGAGCGCGTGCGGCGCGCGGTGGCAGGGCTCAACCTCGACATGGTCGGCGAGAACCAGGACCTCTGCGGCAGCACGCTCACCATCGAGCGGCCGCCGCTCGCCTCGCCGGGGTGGGTCGCCGATCTGCTCGAGCGCCTCGTGCAGTTCGAGGCGCGGGCGGGTGGGCACCGGCCGTTCCGCCACACCGCCGCGCCGTTCAACGGCGGCAGCGACCACTACATCCTGGCCGACCCGACGGTTGGCATCCCCTGCCCGATGATCATCCAGTGGCCGGATCGCTTTTACCACACGAGCCTGGACACGCTCGACAAGGTCGATCCCGATCAGCTCGCCCGCGCGGCGCGGCTGGCCGCCACCTACGCCCACGTCATCGCGGCGGCCGACCCCGCGACGGTGCGCTGGCTAGCGAGCGAGTCGATCGCACGCTGGACGATCAGCGCCCTCGCGCTCGCCCAGGACGCCGCAACCGATGGCCGCCCCCTGACCGAGCTGGAGGCCGCCGTGCTCCTGCGCGCCGAATCGACGCGCGCCTCGCTGCGCGCGCTCGCCCGGCTCGAGGCGCTGACGGTGCAGGCGCACCTGGGCGACTGGCTCGACGCCGTCGACCGGGCCGCGGCCGCGGCGCTCGACCACGCCCGACCGTTCCTCCCGGCCGCCCCGGCTGCCGAGACAGGCGGCGCAGCGGCCGGGAGTGAAGCCGATCTAGAGCGCGTGCCCCGGCGCCTGGTGCCCGGCCCCATCTCGGCGCACGGCTTGACCGCGCGGCTCGACCCCTCGGGCCGGGCGCGGCTGGCCCAGCTCGAACGGCGCGGCGGCCGGGACGCCGGCCGGCAGCACGTGCTCGCGGTCTACTGGTGCGACGGCGCCCGGAGCTTGCGGGAGATCGCGGAGTTGGTGGCGGCCGAGAGCGGATCGGCAGTCGACAGGGCCCGCCTGGTCGAGTACTTCGACCTGCTGGCGGCGGCCGGCTTCGTCGACTGGGCGCCGATCGCGGCCGGCGTGCCGGCCGACAACTGAGCCCGGACCGGCACGCCTTGGCTAGCCGCTTCACCGGGCTGTGGCGCAACCCGGATTTCCTGAAGCTCTGGACGGGGCAATCCGTTTCGCTGTTCGGCTCGCTGATCACGCGCGTGGCGCTGCCGCTCACGGCCGTGCTGACGCTGGGGGCGACGCCGCTCGAGATGGGGCTGCTGCGCGCGGCCGAAATGGCGCCTGGCCTACTCGTCGGGCTCGTGGCGGGGGCCTGGGTCGATCGCCTGCGGCGGCGGCCGATCATGATCCTGACCGATCTGGGCCGCGCCGCGCTGATCGCCTCGGTGCCGCTGACCGCCGTGCTCGGCGCGCTGCGCATCGAGCAGCTCTACGTCGTGGCGCTGCTGGCGGGAACGCTGACCGTCTTCTTCGAGATCGCCTACCGCTCCTACCTGCCCACGCTGGTGCGGCGGGAGGAGCTGGTCGAGGGCAACAGCAAGCTCGCGGCGACCGGCTCGGTGGCGGAGGTGGCGGGGTTCGGCCTGGCCGGCGCGCTGGTGCAGGCGCTGACCGGGCCGGTGACGCTCCTCGTCGACGCCGTCTCGTTCCTCGTCTCGGCCGCGGCCCTGGCCCTCATTCGCCGGCCGGAGCCCGCGCCGGCCGGATCGGGGGCGCAACCCGATCTGCGCCGCGAGATCGGGGAGGGCCTGCGGCTGATCGGCGGCAACCCCTACCTGCGCACGATCGCCGCCATCGCCGGCACCCAGTACCTCTGCATGGAGGTGACGGGCGCCAACTACGTGCTGTTCATCACCAACGAGCTGGGCGTCGAGCCGCTCGTGCAGGGGCTCCTCTACGCCTTCGGCGGCGTCAGCTCGTTCCTCGGCTCGCTCGTGGCCGCCCACCTGACCCAGCGGTTCGGGCTCGGGCGGGTGCTGGCGGGCGCGCTGGTGCTGGGCGGGCTGGGCAGCCTGCTGACGCCGCTCGCCACCGGCCCCATGGCGATCGTCATCGCGTTCCTGGTGGCGCAGCAGCTCCTCGGCGACGGCGCGCTGACGGTGGTGTTCATCAACCAGGTCAGCCTGCGCCAGGCGATCACGCCGGACGCGCTCCAGGGCCGGATGAACGCCACCATCCGCTTCATCGGCTGGACGGCGATGGTCGCGGGCGCGCTGCTGGGCGGGTTGCTGGGCAGCACGCTCGGTTCGCGGCCCACGCTCAGCCTGGGCGCCCTCGGCATCGCGCTGGCCGCGCTCTGGCTCGCGGGCTCGCCGCTCGCCGCGCTGCGCACCATCCCGGCGTCGCCGCTGCCTGCCCCGGCACCCGATGCCACCGATTGACCGCTCCCAGGCGCCGTGCCGGCTCG
>JBHOQZ010000421.1:0-3695 GCA_042408635.1 Chloroflexota bacterium | reverse complement strand
GACGCTGCCGCGGCTGCGGTTGTGGACGGTGAGGTGGTGGCCCGCGGCCAGCAGCCGCCGCGCCATCGGCGCCCCCATCCGGCCCAGCCCGACCATGCCGACGCTCACCATGCTGCACCCTCCCTCGACAATCCTCACCCCGGCGGCACCCGGCCGCCATCGTAGCACGGGCCCCCGGCGCATCGCGAGGGGCTGCATGACGATCGCAGTCGGTACGCAGTACCATACCCGGCGTTGGGGACCAGGCGGGACGTGGCTTGGTCAGCGAACGAGCAAGGATCAGCCCATGCGCGAGAACGCTCCTTCAGACTGGTATGCCTGATGGTCGGCCTGGTGGGCTTCGCCGGCCTCGCTGCATCTTGGTCCGGCTTCAGGCGAACGGGCGTCTGCTCGCGCTGCTCGCGGTCGATCTGGTGGCAGCCAGACGCCCGGCCGCGGTTGCGCTCCAGGTCGTCGATGGTATCGCGCTCAAGCGAGCGGTGGATGCTTAGGTCGCCAAGGGTGGCACGGTCGGGACGGCCAGCTTCGCCGCCGCGAGGACGATGCGCTGGCTCGAGAAGGGGTGCGACGCCGTCTTCGGCCTCACCCTGGGCTCGGCAGTCAGCCTCATCGGTGCCGCGATGGTGCGCGGCACTGCCTATCCGCGCTGGCTGGGCTGGATCGGCGTGCAATCGGGCTGGCCGACTTGATCGGCGCCAGCCTCATTGCCGAGACGGGCTTCTCGCCTGCCGCCAAGACCTGGGGCCTGGTGGGCAACCCGGCGCTGTGGATCTGGACCGCAGTCGCCGGGGGCCTGATGTGGCGTCGCCTGAGGCTCCTCCACGCCACGTTTCCGGCCGCGTCGCCTGCTCTAGATCAGGCACCAGGCCCGGCGCTCTGACTGGCGCGCCGGGCCGGCGGCGAGGGCGATTGTGGCGGTGTGTCTGACAGCTATGAGATCGCGGAGCCCGCAGGGCTGGGGCGATTGCTCGCTTACCCGCCTCGACGGGCTTCCGGCCGGGACTGCGCGCCCCGCGCTGGAGCGCCGCGGTTACGCCGGACGGTCGACGATGGCGATCGTGCAGCGGGAGGCGCAGACGAGGCGGCCGGCGTCGTCGCGGATCTTGATCTCCCAGACGTGGGTCGAGCGGCCGCGGTGCAGCGGCAGCGCCTCGGCCACGACGCAGCCCTCGGTGACGCCGCGAAGATGATTCGCGTTGATCTCGAGGCCGACCACGAGCTGGCGGGCGGTGTCGACGTTGCGGGCGGCGGCGGTCGAGGCGACGGTCTCCGCCAGCGCGGCCGAGGCGCCGCCGTGGAGGCGACCATGCGGCGTGCAGGTGCGCGGTCCGACCGGCATCGTCGCCACCACGCGATCCGGCCCTGCCTCGACGAAGCGGATGTCGAGCGCGCTCACCAGCGTGCCGGGCGCGCCGGGCTGGGCGCGCTCGTGCAGCTTCGTTGCAGTCGCATCTTCAAACCCCCGCAAGCGGTCTGTCATCGGTCACACACTCTCTCCATCGAGGCTCCAGTGCGGACGCTGCCACCGGGCAACAACCAGCCTAGCACCTCTCACCCTCCGGCGCGACGCCTGCCCCGCTCGACACCGCTCAGTCGGCGCCATCGGCCGGCGGCGCAGGTAGCGGGAGGACGAGCGGCAGGAGCAGCGGACTCGCCAGCCGGGTCAGCGCGCCCGTCGCCAGGTTGCGTCGGCAGCCGACCCCGACTCGGTCGTTGAGGAGGATACACTGTCCATCCGGGCTGATCGCGGCGGCTCAGCCGACGTCCTCGCTCGGGTCGCGGTCGAGAATCCCAGCGGTGGGCAGGTCGACGACCACCAGCGCGTGGGTGCGCCAGCTCGGCCATCGCTCGGCCAAGCTATCCCCCAACCACCACCACGGCGCGCCCACTCCAGGAGAACGCCGCGCCGTTCAGCGGCACGCGCTCCGTCACCTCTCCGACGCGAGCGAGGTCGGCGAGGTCGCCCGTGGCGGGGTCGAGGCGGATCAGCCAGCCGTTCGTCAGCTCCAGCGCCACAGCCTCGCTAGAGGGGAGTGGCCCGGCGGCTGCCATCCGGCCCTGCGGGATCTAGACGGTCGCCACGACCCGGCGGCTCGGGACGTCGACCAGACGCAGGTCATTGGTGCCGGGGCAGGCGACGGCGAGCCGCGCGCCCGCCAGCAGCACGAGGTGCGGCGCCTCACAGGGGGGCAGATCGACGCGCCCGGGCAGCAACCGCTCGATCCCCAGGTCCAGGACCGCGGCCCGGCGGCCACACCCGGCCCGCACCATGCGACCGCGACCCGCAGTGGCTACCAGGGCAGTTGAGCGAGCTCCGCCCAGGGATAGAGCGTGAAGGAGTAGTGATTGAACAGCGGGCGCCGGATCCCGACCAGCCCCCAGACCAGCGAAGCATACCCCAGCAGCTCCGCCAGCCCGAGCCAGCCCGCCCACTCCTCAGCCCACGTCAGCGCCCGCTCGACCATCCTACGTGCTCCCTCTCAGCCGTACCAGGTCACGGCCCGGCAGGGCGATCAGACGCCCCGCGCCGCACCACGCCAACCAGTCCGATCGCCACATTCGCAGGCTCGAGCACCGGGCGCCCGTCCCCCCCACCCGGCTCGGGCCCGGCGGATCAAGGAAACGCTCACAGCCAGGAGCACCAGGTGCGCCGGGAACCCGCTCCTCCCGACTGGATTCCCCGGCCTTGGGGTCAGGGGCGCGCCCCGCTACCGAGCCTCTGGGCAAGCCACCGTGCCAATATCCCGGCCAGTCCCACCCAGCCCTGGGGTTACCGGGCCGCCTGCCGAAGCGCGAACCAGTCGCGGGCGAGCAGGTCGAACAGCAGGTCTTCCTGAAAGCGGCCACCCTTCGAGACCTGCGTGCGCACCGTGCCGAGGTGGCGATAGCCCTGCTTGAGCAGCGCCACCGCCGAGCGGCGGTTGAAGGCGTAGACGGCGCTCCTGACCGCGTGCAGACCCAGCCGCTCGAAACAGTAGGCGAGCAAGAGCATCTTGGCCTCCGTGCCGAAGCCGAGGTTGCGCGTATCCGGCGCGAGGTAGCTGAACGTCTCGCCGGTGCGGTTGACCCAGTCCAGCCCCTCGACGCCGACCCGGCCGACGAGGTGGCCGTCCGCGACGGCACAGACGCCGAGAGTGATCTCCTCCGGCGGGCGCTGCCCGTACATCCCGTCCGCAGCCAGCGCGAGCGTGAGCGGGCTGCGCGGCCGCCGACCCGCGTCGAAGAACGCCTCGGGCTCGGCGTTGTGCCAGCCGGCCGCGGTCGGCGCGTCCTCCGGCTCGAGCGGGCGCAGGTAGACGCGCCGCCCGACCGCCACCGCGTTGCCCGGTCTCGCTAGCGAAGCGACCAGGCCAAGGTCGACCGGGTCGGGTCGCCGCGCCGGCAGCGGCTCGGCCGGCGGCGCCCAGGCCGGTGTCCAGGCCGGGTTGAGCGCCTCGTAGACCGCCAGATCGACGCGCCCGGCCGGATTAGCCGGTCCGGGGCGGGCGAGCGCCTCGCGGTAGGCGCCGACGCGGCGCAGGCCGAGCGCGCTTGCGGCCCCTTCGATCGGCAGGTCGGCCGGCAGCGTCACCAGCACGCCCAGGAAGTCGCGCTCGGCCAGGAGCCAGGGCACCACCGCGGTGAGGGCGGCTGCGGCGGCCGCCGCCTGCTCGGGCGACGGGACGAGCGCCCCGAACCGCGGCGCCAGGTCGGCG
>JBHOQZ010000417.1:0-1578 GCA_042408635.1 Chloroflexota bacterium | reverse complement strand
GCGAGATCGCGGACTTCGCGCTCGGCCTGTCGCAGGCGGGCGCGGTCGCGCACCAGTTCGGCCTGTCGGCTGCCGACACCACCGCGGCGCTCGCCGAGCTCGCCAACGCCGGCCTGAAAGGGTCGGACGCGGGCACGTCGCTGCGCACCATGCTGCTGAGGCTGTACGCGCCCACCGACCAGGCGGCGCGGGTGATGTCGGCGCTCGGCATCTCCACCACAGACGCGCACGGCCAGTTCCTGCCGTTCGTCGCCGTGCTCGGCCAGGCGCACGACGCGCTCGAGAGGCTGACGCCTGCCCAGCGCGCCCAGGTGCTGCAGACCATCTTCGGCCAGGACGCGATCCGGGCCGCGAACGTGCTGCTCGGGCGGGGTGTCGAGGCGTACGACCGGTACCGGCAGGGGGTGGAGCGGGCCGGGGCCGCCCAGGACCTGGCGGCCGCGAAAACCAAGGGGCTGTCGGGGGCGATCGAGGCGGCGAAGTCGTCGCTGGAGACCGCCGCGATCACGGTCGGCGAGCGGCTTGCGCCGTATGTGCGCGACCTCGCCGGCTACGTGTCCGACCTCGCCAACAGGTTCAGCGAGGCGTCGCCCGAGGCGCAGAAGCTGGTCGTCAAGCTGGGGGCGCTCGCCGCCGCCGCCGGGCCGGTGCTGCTCGTGGCCGGCAAGGTCGCCCGGGCGCTGGGCGCGCTGGCCAACCTCAGGCTGGGCCCCGTCGGGGCGGCGATGGGGGTCGCGCTCGCCGCCGGGCTCGCGTCGTCGTTCTCGGCGCGCGACTGGTCGACGCTCGGGAGGGTCGCCGGCGAGGCCATAACGCGCGGCGTGGTGGCGGCGGCGAAGAACCTGCCGCGGGTGATGGCCGGTGTCGCCGAAGGCATTCTGGCGGCGTTCGGTACGACCGCCGAGAGCGTGCGTGTGTCGCTCGCGTCCACGCTCGCCAGCTGGGTGGCGTCGCTCGCCGACTCCGCCGCCGGCGCGCTCGGCGTGCTGCGCGACACCGTCGCCGCGGTCGCGCCGATCATCGACAAGGTCCAGATAGGGCACCCGTTCCGCGACGCCGCCGACGCGATCGGGCGCGCAGAGACCAGCCTGCGCAACTACAGCCGCGGTGTGCGCACGAACATCCGTGACCTGCAGCAGCAGCGGCAGGAGGTCGCGAAGGCGCGGGCGGCGATCGCCGACCAGCAGCGGACGTGGCAGCGGCTGGTGGAGACGCTCCGGGGCGCCCACGGGTCGATCCCGGTCACGACCGGCGACATCCAGCGCATGACCCAGGCGCTGATAGCGACCCAGGGCAAGATCAAGGCAGCCGACGTGGCTGCGCTCGCGCTCGCCCAGAGCCTGCACCGGATCCCCACCCGGGCCGAGGTGCAGGCGCTGCTGCGCTCCGACCAGTTCGAGCGGGCGTACCGCGACGTCACCGGCAAGCTGCGGTCGATGCCTGTGACGAAGAGCGTCGCGGTGCGCATGCTGATCGACGCGGCGATGCGAGCGATCGCCCGGGTCAACGCCGCCAAGGGGGCCGACAAGCGGGCGACGGTGAGCGCGGTCGACCACGCGTCGTCGACGATCCGGCGGG
>JBHOQZ010000416.1:0-5007 GCA_042408635.1 Chloroflexota bacterium | reverse complement strand
CACCGAGAGGGCGGCCAGCACCACCACCGGGACGAGCATGGCGCCGGGCGCCTCGTGCGGGTGCAAGCCCGCGCGCCAGCGCGGCTCCCCGTGGAACGTGCGGAAGCAGGCGCGCAGCGTGTAGAACCCGGTCAGCCCGGCCGTGAGCAAGCCGATGAAGCCGAGCACCGGCCGGCCGGCCGGGTCGAGCGCCGCCGCCAGAATCTCGTCCTTCGAGAAGAAGCCGGCCAGCGGCGGGATGCCGGCGAGCGCGAGCGCGCCGGCCAGGAACGACCAGTAGGTCGCGGGCATCAGCCGGCGCAGGCCGCCCATGTACTCCATGTCCTCCTCGCCGTGGAGGGCGTGGATGACCGAGCCGGCCGCCAGGAAGAGCGCCGCCTTAAAGAAGGCGTGGGTCACCAGGTGGAAGATGCCGGCGGTGAAGGCGCCTACGCCCACCGCCAGGAACATGTAGCCGAGCTGGCTCACCGTCGAGTAGGCGAGCACGCGCTTCAGGTTCGGCTGGACGAGCGCGATCGTGGCGGCGAAGATGGCGGTGACCGCGCCGATGATCGCCACCAGCAGCAGCACGTTGGGCGCGCCCAGGTAGATCGGGTGGGCGCGCGCGATCAGGTAGACCCCGGCGGTCACCTTGGTGGCGGCGTGGATCAGCGCCGAGACGGGCGTCGGGCCGGTCATCGCGTCGGGCAGCCAGACGTGGAGCGGCACCTGCCCCGACTTGGCGATCGCGGCCAGGAGCAGCAGGAGCGCCAACAGCCCGACCGCGCCCTCACCCGGCACGACCTGCCGAAACACCGAGTCGTAGTTCACGCTGCCGTAGCGGGCGAACATCAGGGCGACCGCGAGCATGAGCCCGACGTCACCGATCATGTTCGTCACGAACGCCTTCATGCCGGACTTCGAGGGAGGCAGCTCCTCGTGCGGCCAGGGGCGGCCGTCGCTCTTGCGGTCGTCGAAGTAGAAGGCGATCAAGAGGTAGGAGGCGAGGCCGACGCCGCCCCAGCCGACCATCAGCATCAGGAAGTTGTTGGCGAGCACCAGCACGAGCATCGCCACGATGAACAGGTTCATGTAGCAGAAGAAGCGGCGATACCCGCGGAAGTCCTCGAGCATGTAGGCCGTGGCGTAGACGTGGATCAGGAAGCCGACCCCTGTGACCACCAGCGCCATCACCGCCGAGAGCGGATCGAACAGGATGCCGATCCCCGTCGCCTGGCCCCCGGCGACGATCCAGGGGTAGAGCACGGCGTCGATCCGGCGGGCGTCGGCGGGGAGCGCGTTCAGGTTGAGGAAGGCGAAGGCGGCGCCGAGCGCGGCCAGGCCGACCATGGCCGAGGCGACGAAGCCGCAGAGGCGGCGCGGCAGCGCATCGCCCAGCAGCGCGCAGTAGAGCGCGCCGAGAGCCGGGAAGAGGATCGCCAGGACAACGGGCGGAATGATCACAGGCTGCTCCCGAAGCGACGCATCATCGGCTTAGCCTTTGAGCGCGCTGATCTCGTCGACGTCGACGGTCTGGCGCGCGCGGAAGATGGTGACGATGATCGCCAGCCCGATCACGACCTCGGCGGCAGCGACCGCGATCACGAGCAGCGCGAAGATCTGGCCGTCGACCGAGCCGAGCTCGCGCCCGAACGCCGCGAACGCCAGGTTCGCCGCGTTGAGCATCAGCTCGATCGACATGAACATCACGAGCGGGTTGCGCCGCACCAGCACGCCGACGACGCCTGTGGTGAAGAGGACCGCACTGAGCGCGATGTAGTAGCTGAGCGGGATCATCTACACCTTCCGTTTCGCCAGCACGATCGCGCCGACCATCGCCACCAGCAGCAGCACCGAGGTGACCTCGAACGGCAGGAGGAACGGGTTGAACAGCACGTGGGCGAGCGCGCGGGTGTTGTCGTCGCTGGTCGGAGGGTAGGCGCCGCGCACCGCCGGGGTGACCACGCTGGCGGACACGGCCACCACCAGGCCGATCAGGAAGAGGCCGCCCAGGATGAGGGCGAGCGCGCGCTGGCCCGGTAGCCGCTCCTCGCTGTCCTCGTAGCCGGGGTTGAGCAGCGTCACCACGAAGAGGAAGAGCACCATGATGGCGCCGGCGTAGATGATGATCTGCACTGCCGCCAGGAACTCCGCCCGCAGCGAGAGGTAGAGCACCGCCAGGCAGAAGAAGTTGACGACCAAGAAGAGGGCGCTGTGGACGCTGTTGCGCATCGTCAGCACCGCCACACCGGACAGTGCCGCGACCGCCGCCACGACCAGGAAGGACGCAATCTCCATCGATCGTCCTCGCAGGCGCTCCCCGAGCCCCGATTCAGCCCCGCCCCCAGGCAGAGCGCGACCCGCCGGCGCTTCATTGCGCCGCCGGTCATTGTATCCTATCGCCTTGGCTCTGTGCTACCCGCCCGGCACCGGCCGTGCCCTGGGCCGGGCGACCGCGCGGGGCCGCCCTCACCGCTTCGGCGGCCAGGGTTCGAGCAGATCCGACTTAGTGAAGATCAGCTTCTCCCGGCTGTCGTCGGCCAGCTCGTACTCCGGCCCGAGCACGATCGCCTCGGTCGGGCAGGCCTCCTGGCAGTAGCCACAGTAGATGCAGCGGATCATGTTGATCTCGTAGTTCTTCGCGTACCGCTCGCCCGGCGAGACCCGGTGCTCGTCGGTGTTGGCCGCCGCCTCGACCAGGATCGCCTCGGCCGGGCAAGCGGCGGCGCAGAGCGAGCAGCCGATGCAGCGCTCGAGGCCGTTCTCGTAGCGCCGCAGGATGTGTCGCCCGCGGAAGCGCGGGAACATGGGGCGCTTCTTCTCGGGATACTCCTCGGTGATCGACGGGCGCCCCATGTGCTTGAGCGTCATCCCCAGGCCACGCGCCAGGTTCGCCAGATCCGTGAGCGGGTTGCCCTTCTTCTCGATGGTGTCGGACACGTGACCCTCCGCTAGCGCCAGAACGCGACGAACGCCGCGTAGATGAAGACATTCACCAGCGACAGCGGCAGCAGCACCTTCCAGCCGAACGTCATCAGCCGGTCGTAGCGGAACCGCGGCAGCGTCGCACGCAACCAGATGTAGAGGAACAGCATGGCCATCACCTTGAGCGTGAACCAGACCGGCCCGAGCACCTCGGACAGGAACGGCCCCTGCCAACCACCCAGGAAGAGCGTCGCCGCGAACGCGCCGACGTTGATCATGTTGATGTACTCCGCCATGAAGAACAGGGCGAAGCGCATCCCCGCATACTCGGTGTGGTAGCCCGCCACCAGCTCGGTCTCTGCCTCGGGCAGGTCGAACGGCGCCCGGTTGGTCTCGGCGATCGCCGAGACCAACCAGACGACGAACCCGAGCGGCGCCACGAACAGGAACCAGCGTGGCAGGAAGATGCTGGTGCCGGGGATCGGCCCGAGCAGCGGCTGCTGCTGGTAGTAGACGATGTCCAGCAGGCTGAGCGAGCCGACCAGCATCATGGTCGCCACCAGCGACAGACCGAGCGAGAGCTCGTAGCTGATCATCTGCGCCGACGACCGCAGACCCCCGATCAGCGCGTACTTGTTGTTCGACGACCACCCCGCCAGCACGATCCCGTAGACGCCGAGCGAGGTGATCCCGAGGATGTAGAGCAACCCGATGTTCAGGTCCGTCAGCCGCAGCGGGATCGTGTAGCCGAACAGCGTGATCGACTCGCCGATCGGCACAACCGCGAAGGCGAGCAGCGCCGCCACCGTCGAGATGATCGGCGCAATCGTGTAGACGACGCGGTCGGCGCCGCGCGGCGTCGGTGTCTCCTTGAAGAACAGCTTGATGCCGTCCGCGAGCGGCTGGAGCAGCCCGGCCGGGCCGACCCGGTTCGGGCCCTTGCGCACCTGCATCAAGGCGACCACGCGCCGCTCGGCGTAGGTCATGTAGGCGAACCCGGTCAGGAGCGTGACCGCGATGATCACGCTCTTGACCAGCGCCTCAATCAGAAAGCCAAACCATTCCACGCTCGTCGCTCCCCGCCCAGCGTCCCCTCAGTCGGCCGCCACGGCGCCCGGCTCAGCCGCCCGGACCGTCCACTGCCGGCCCTTCAGACCGATGCGCTCCCAGGTGATGTCGGCGTAGGCAGGGTAGGTGCGCGCGATCTCGCGCAGCACGTCGCGCGGCGCGCCGTAGTCGTAGCCCGCGCCGAGCGCCCGCGCCACGTCGATCAAGATGCGCCAGTCGGGGCGCGCCACGCCCGGCGCCAGCTTCGGCGCGCTCAGGCGCTGGACGCGCCGCTCGAGGTTCGTGTAGGTGCCCTCCTTCTCCGCGAAGGCAGCCCCCGCCAGCAGCACGTGCGCCCGCGCGGCCAGCGGCGAGGGGAGGCTATCCTGCACGATCAGGCACTCGACGCCGTCGACCGCGGCCGGGTCGAACGCGGTCGCGCCTAGGAGCCAGAGCGCCTTGATCCGCCCGGCCCGGATCGCCTCGGCGATCGGGTTGGCCCAAGCAAATCCACCCGCTGTTTCTCGGGCGACAGCCCGAGTGGGGAGGAGCCTGAGGTCGAGCGCGCCCTGCGAGTTGGCGAACCGCACGAGCCCCCCGACGAAGGTCGGCTCGTCGGGCGTGCGCGCCAGCGCGAGCCGGGTCAGCGCCGCCAGCCCCGCGCGCCAGTCCTCGGGGAACTCGCGCGGGTAGAGGAGCGCCGGCCGCTGCGCCTCGGCCAGCAGCAGCGCCGCCCGCTCGAGGTGCGCGGCCGGCACACCGGTCTCGCGCTCCACCAACTCGGGGGTGGCCGCCTCGAAGCCAGCCGCGAGGCCCGTGGGCAGTTGGCCCCCGGTAGCCAGCGCCGCCACCGAGCGGAGCAGCCCCGCCAGCACGAGCGCCTCCCCTCCGACCCGCGGCTGGAGCCAGACGCGGGCTTGCTCGGTCAGGTCGATCCGGTCAGGGTGGACCACGACCAGCCGGGCCCGGCGCTTGTTCACCGCCTTCTTGAGCCGCAGGTCGAGGATCGGCTGCTCCATGAGCGGGTTGGCGCCCACCAGCAGGATCGCGTCGGCC
>JBHOQZ010000407.1:0-1485 GCA_042408635.1 Chloroflexota bacterium | reverse complement strand
GTCGACCACGCCGCTCGCCACGTCGACCCGGAAGAGCGGCACGTTGCCGCCGTCCCCGGCCAGGAACAGGATCGCCCGCCCGTCAGGGGTCCAGGTGGGCAGGTGCGGGCCGGCGCCGTTGGTGTCGGTGATGAGCGAGCTGCCGACCACCCGGTCGAGCTCGCCGGTGAGCTTGCGCGGCTCGCCCCCCTCGACCGGCACGACCCAGAGCGCATCGTTGGTGTTCGGGCCGGTCGTCGGCGGGTTGTCGTGGCCGACGTAGGCGACCAGGCGGCCATCGGGCGAGAAGGCGGGCGTTGCGCCCGGCCCACGGCTCGGCGTGAGCTTGCGCGGCTCGCCCCCCTCGGCCGGGACGACGTAGACGTCGCCCACGTCGTTGAACTCGCGGTCGGGCGTGCGGTTCGAGATGAAGGCGATGAGGCTGCCGTCGGGCGACCAGGCAGGGTTGATGTTGTCGCAGTCGCCGTCGGTCAGGCGGCGCGGCTCGGGTGTGCCACCCGGGTCGACCGAAGGTCGATCAGGGTCGAGGTCGACGACGAAGATGTGGCGGACCTTGCCGTCGCGGAACCCCTCGCCGTCGAGCTTGTACTTGAGGGCGCGGATTTCGCGTGGGCGCTTCTCGCGCAGGCGCTTGCGCTCCTCCTCGGGCTTGCCGGCCCACGCCTCGGGGTCGGGCGGCGGAACCTTGCTGACGAAGGCGAGCCGGCGGCTGTCGGGCGACCAGACCGGCTCGGCGACAGCCTCCGGCAGCCGGGTGAGCGCCCAGGGCTCGCCGCCGGCGGTCGGCATGGCGTAGAGCTGCGCCCGGCCGTCGCGGTCGGAGAGGAAGGCGAGCCAGCGGCCGTCCGGCGACCAGCGCGGCGCCGTGTCGCGCTTGCCGCCGGCGGTGAAGCGCCGCGCCGCGGTCTCCCCGCCCGCGGCGGCAGCTCCCCCCTCGACCGGCGCCACGTAGATCGCGGAGCGGTACTCGTCGGCCTCGGCATCGAGCGTGGTCACGACGTAGGCGACGCGCCGGCCGTCGGGTGAGAGCTGGGGATCGTTGACCAGCTCGAACCGGAGCAGATCCTCGGGCACGATCGGTCGGGGGGTCGCGGTCATGGCGGCGCACCTCCATCCCCGGGCAGTCGCGGCAGTGTAGCACAGCCCTCCGCCGCCGCTGCCCCGGCCCGAACCGATCCACGCCGGTCCGCCCGGCACCAGGCGAGGCCGCCTGCGCGTGAGGAGCGTCGATCCGGCAGCCGGCCGTCGGTTCAGCGCCGGCGCCGACGCAGGCCGAGGCCGGTGAGGAGGCCGGCCAGGCCGAGCGCGATCGCCGTCAGCTCGAGCTCCGCGGGCCGGGGAGCGTCGCCCGTGCGCGGGAGGCCCTGCACCATCTGCGTCATCGGCGCGGGCGGTGGTGGCGCGGGCACGGCCAGAGCGGGGCGCGGTGTCGGCTGCACGGCGGGGCGCACCGGGGTAGCGGCGGGTGCGGCCGGTGCGGCCGGT
>JBHOQZ010000406.1:0-5182 GCA_042408635.1 Chloroflexota bacterium | reverse complement strand
TGCCCGCCGACCCGACCCCGCCCGGCGGTCAGCCGCGCTCCGGCTCCACCGCGAAAAGTGCCAACCCGCTTGCTTGGCCCGGATCGTAGGCGAGCCCGCTGCGGCTGTCAAGCCACCCGGCAACGCGCCTGGTGTGCGCCTACCCCGGGTGCCCGAACTGCACCGGCACCCGCACGCTCGTGCGGCTGGCCGGCTGGGCGCCGGGCTCCCGTGCCGCCCGGCCACGATCCCGCCGACGCGATCGGTCGACCGAGATCGGCTCGACCACCGGCGACCATTTGCGCCCTTCCGCTCGCAAGGCGCCCGCGTGCACCACCCCTCTCCTCGTTGGTGAAGCGGATCGGCGGCCGGCGGCGCCCTTTCGCTCTCAGTGCGCGCTGTCCGTGATGGCCGGTGGCACCGCCTGGGCCGGTCTGGCTGCGGCTGAGTGCGCGAGCGCGCGGGGCAACGCTCCGGTGCGTTCGAGGAGCGCGATCGCGGCGAGCAGCACAGGCCAGCCGACCGGGCTGTGGATAGCGCCCGCGACGGCGAAGTCGACCGGCCCAGCCAGCACGACGACCGGCAGTGCCGCCATCGCATTGAGCGAGCCGTGGGCGATGGTGGGCGGCAGGACGCTGTCCGAGGCGAGGCGCAGCCAGCCGAAGATGACCCCCATCAGGACGCCGAAGACGGTGAAGAGCGCCACGCCCAGCGCCGGGTGCTCGGGGTAGTTTTAGCCGGCGAGGGCGATCAGCGGCGCGTGCCAGAACCCCCAGACGGCGCCGTGGGCGAGCAGCCCGCGCCTGGGCCCGAGCCGCTCGATCAGGCGCGGCAGCAGGTAACCGCGCCAGCCGAACTCCTCCCCGAAGGCGAAGGGACAGTTGAACGCGGTGCCGACGGTGAGACCGGCCACGATCTGGCCGACCAGCACCACCCCGGCCGGCGCGTCGACACCCGCCCCCGCGAGCATGCTCTGCAGGGTCGAGAGCTCCGGGTCGAGGGGAAAGATCGGCAGGCTCAGCACCAGCGCGCCGAGCACGAGCAGGGGCGGCAACAGCCAGCCGAGCAGCAGGTAGCGCCCGGGCCCACGCCGCAGCCCCGCGTCCGCGAAGCTGCCGCCCTCGAGCCAGCGGCGGACGACGAACGCCGCCACGGCCGGCGGCCACATCAGCGCCGCCGCCACGGCCAGGAAGCCCCCGCCGCCCAGCGCATCCGGGTTCACCGCGCTATGCACCGCGACCGCCAACCCGACCTGCGCCGCCCAGCTCAACCCGTAGGCGATGGCGAGGAAAGCCGCAATGCCCCGCCAACCGCCCACCCCGCCCTGACCGCGCCGCCTCAGCTCTTCCGTCATGTCACTCCCGCCCCCCACCGTTCTCTGCCAGGCGGCCCACCGGGGTAAGGTCAAGGTTACCGGGTGCGCCGGCCGCCGCGGCGCCTATGTCCGAGAGGCGGGAGTGGGGTGGAGGGGGGTGCCCTCGGCGAAGTGGAGGCGCAGGCGCTCCATGAGCTTCAGGCTTGGTTCGACGCCGAGCGCGTCGGCCAGCTCCTCGGGCCGACCGGCGCCGGTGTGGTCGTTGCGCAGCGTGGCGAGGATCACCGCCTCGCCCGCCGGGTCCGGCGGTAGCTCGACGCGCAGGCCCAGGATCAGGGGGCGCAGGTCGTAGCGCTTCGGAGCCTTGCCCTCGACCCGCCGCTCGCGCGGCAGCGTCTCGGCGGCCAGCAGCGCCGCCGCCCGCTCGACCAGGTCGGGTGGGTGCTCGCGGGGGAAGAGCGTCAGGCGAAAATCGGCGGCCCGCAGGCGCGGCTGGAGCGGCGGCGCATCGTCCGGGATCGGCCAGGCGTCGAGCACCGCGACGCCCACGGGCAGCGCCGCGTTGACGCGTGCGACGTAGTCGGCCGGGTCGACCGGCTCGGCCAGCGCTAGGTCGAAGATTTCTTCATGGCCCACCACCCCGACCGGCAGCGGCGCCGCCAGCGAGATGATCGCGTGCGGGTTGAACCCCTGCGAATAGGCGAGCGGGATCGCCGCCCGCCGCAGCGCCCGCACCCACATGCGCATCAGGTCCAGGTGCGAGCAGTACTTGACCTCAGTCCCCCGCCGGAACAGCGTCCGCAGCCGCGGCACGCCTCACCTCCTCCGGCCGGTGCAGGATGAGCGGCTGCACATCGCCGTCGCGGTGCTTCCACTCCCACTTGGCGATCCGGTTCTTGCGTCGGTTCGCCCAGGCGAGCCGGCCGCGCTCCCACTCGCGCCAGAGCAGCGCCTTGCTTGCCCCCGCGCCGATGTGGTCCCAGGGGAAGAGCTCGTCGCGGCCGCGCTCGCGGTGCGCGTACCAGCTCGGGTCCACCCCGCACGCCTCGAACGCCGTCAGCCAGCGGTCCCACGAGAACTGGTCGCTCCAGCCGTCGAACTGGCAGCCCTGCCGCCAGGCGTGGAGGATGACCGGGCCGATCTTGCGGTCGCCGCGCGAGAGCACCGCTTCGAGGAAGCTCGCGTCCGGCTCGTTCCAGGAGAAGTGCGCCCCGCGCGGGAAGTGCCGCTTCAAGTGGTTGTGCTTGGGCACGAGCTGCTCGCGCGTGTCCTGCGCCGCCCACTGGAACGCCGAGTGGGGCTTCGGGATGAAGGTCGAGACGGTGGCGTTGACGCGCGCCCGCTTGCCGATCCTCTCCCGGCCGATCTGGAGCACCTTGTCCGCGATCTCGCAGATCCCCTGGATGTCGTCCATCGTCTCGAACGGCAGCCCGCACATGAAGTAGAGCTTCACGCCGCTCCAGCCGGTGGCGAAGGCGCGCTCGGCCGCGGTCAGGATCTCCTCCTCGGTGATCCCCTTGTTGATGATGTTGCGCATGCGCTGGCTGCCCGCCTCCGGCGCGAAGGTCAGGCTCCCCTTCTTGCGGTAGACCTGGTTCGCCAGCTCGACCGAGAAGGCATCGACGCGCAGCGAGGGCAGCGAGATGTTCACGTCGGGGTGGCGCCGCACGATCTCGGGCACCACCACGTGGATCCACTTGTAGTCCGCCGACGAGAGCGAGACGAGCGAGAGCTCTTCGTAGCCCGTATTGGCGATCATCGCATCGACCGCGTCGGCCACCTCGTCGGGCGTGCGCTCGCGCAGCGGCCGGTAGATATAGCCCGCCTGGCAGAAGCGGCAGCCGCGCGGACAGCCCCGCATCAGCTCGATGCCAGTGCGGTCGTGCACGACCTCCATGAACGGCACGATCGGGCGCACCAGCGGCGGCGGCAGCGGGAAGACCTTCTTCTTCGGAATGAACGGTTGTGCGTTCGGGTGCAGCGGCGTCAGCCCGGCGAAGGCGCCGTCGTCGTGGTAGCGCGGCTCGTAGAGCGAGGGAACGTACACGCCGACCAGCGTTGCCGCGCGCTCCAGGTACGCCTGCCGCCAGCCGGGGCGCTTGCGCGGGCGGCCCGCCTCGTCGCGCTCGCCGGTGAAGACCTCCTCGACGTAGAGGTCGAGGAGCTCCATTAGGGTCTCCTCGCCCTCCCCGATCACGAAGAGGTCGATGAAGTCGGCCATGCACTCGGGGTTGTCGGCGCCCGAGCCGCCGCCGATCACGAGCGGGTGCTCGTCGGTGCGCTCCCAGCGCAGCAGCGGCACGCCGCCCAGGTCGAGCAGCGTGAGCACGTTGGTGTAGGTGAGCTCGTAGGGCAGCGAGACGCCGATCACGTCGAACTCGTCCAGCGTGCGGCGGCTTTCGAGGCTGAAGTTGCGGATGCCCCGCGCGCGCATCTCCCGCTGCATGTCGATCCAGGGGACATAAGCGCGCTCGCAGAGCATATTCGGGCGCTGATTGACGATGTCGTAGAGGCAGGCGACCCCGAGATTGGACATGCCGACCTCGTAGGTGTCGGGGTAGGAGATCGCGACCTTGAGGTCGGTGGTGCGCCAGTCCTTGACGATGCTGTTCCACTCGCCGCCGGTGTACCGCGCGGGCTTCTGTACCTTGCGCAGAAAGCGGTCGAGCGTCTCCATCGCAATCACGGCCATCGTCGCGGCCCTCCCGTTCGTCGAGACTGCGGGCTACCCGCCGGCTGCCGCAGTGGTTCCGGGCTGTCAGTTCGGTGCCGAAAGTCCATTATACACGGCTGCCCCGCGCCGCCCGCCCCGACCGCCCGCCCGCGGCAACAGGCCCTATCCAGCCCACCACCTCAAAACTGGCGCCGCCGACCCTCGGCGCGCGGCCCGCCGCGCCGTAGACTGGGAGTGACGATGTGGGCGAGGTGGGTGGTTTTGGTGGTGGAACGGCGACCTTCCCTGGAAAAGCACCGCCCGCCCGGCCGCTCGACCAGTGCCGTCCTCGTAGTCGTGGCAGCGAGCTGGCGACACTACCGGGCGCACGCGCCGACGCTCACCGTGCTGGCGCTACCCGTGGCTGTGTACGCGCTCGTCGCCAGCGTCGTGCAGCCGGCGGGGAGCCCCTACTCGCCCACCGCCGCCGCCCTCGGGTGCCTGCTTACGCTCCTCGGCTATCCGTTCTTCTCGGTGATGACCGGGGCTCTCGTCCAGGCGGTGCAGCTCCAGCTCGTGCGCCAGGCGCCGGGGCCGGGCCTCGTGCTGCGGCTGCTGCGCCGCCGGCTGCGCTCGCTCCTGGCAGTGCCGCTGGCCGCGGCGCGCCGGCTGCCGGAGTGGGGTGTCAGCGTGCTCGTCGTGGCCGGGCTCGGCCTCATCCCGCCCGAGGCGCCGGCCGAGGCCGAGTGCGCGGCGGCGGTCGCCGCGCTCCTCGGCGGCACCGCCCTGCTCATCGGCTTTCTCCGCCTCGCCTTCAGCGTCCCCGCCGTCATCGTCGAGCAGCTCGAGCCGGCCGCCGCCGTCGAGCGCAGCCTCGACCTCACCCGCGGTAACTGGTGGCGGATCGCCGCGGTGACCTTTCTGCTCTCGCTGCTGCCGGCCGCCGCCGGGCTGGGCCTGGGCTGGCTGGTTCGGCAGGTTTCCGCCGACCTGGCGGAGACGCTGCCCGGCACGCTCCTCCAGGCGGCCGGCCCCGCCCTTGCCAGCCTGGTGTACTCCCCGCTCGGGGCGGTCGGGACGACGCTGCTCTACTACGATGTGCGCCGCACACGCGGTTAGGCGGGGGCAGCGGGCGCCGCCCGCCCCGGCGCGGGACCAGGCTGGCCGCGCGCTCAGACGCCGCCCGGCACGACGCCGAACCGCGCGGCCAGCGCCAGCGCCTCGCCGTGGTCGAG
>JBHOQZ010000405.1:0-3230 GCA_042408635.1 Chloroflexota bacterium | reverse complement strand
CTCCATGTCGGGGGCTACCCGCTCGCCCTCAACGTGCTCCTGTCGGCCGTCGCCTACGCCCTCGGCCTGCTCGCGCTCCGGGCGTTCGATGCGACCGACCGCGCCATCCTCCGGCAGCTCCTCCGGCGCCAACCCGCCTCGGTGGCGCCGGCCGCGCCCGGGCCGGCGAGTCTACGCAATTCTGGGTGAAGCCGCCCGCCCCCGGGGGTGAACCCCCGGGCTGAGGGTGCGAAGCCGGCTGAAGCCGGCTGGAGTCGATGCTTGCCGGCCTGCTCGGACGCTCAGCCGGCCCAGAGGAGGCGGCAGGCGAGGCGCGCGTAGACCTCGGCGGCCTGCGCCAGCTCCCCTACCCGGACGAACTCGTCGACCGTGTGGGCCTGGTCGATGCTGCCGGGTCCGAAGATCGCGGTCGGCACTCCTCGGCGGCTGAGGAAGACCATATCGGTGCCCGCCCGGTAGATGCCGATCGGCGGGCGGTGACCCAGAACCTCTTTGGCTGCTGAGGCGAGGAGCTGAACGAGCGGATCGTCGGCCGCAATGACTGCCGGTTCCTTGTCGCCGCCAAGCGACTCGCACTCCCAGCGCAGGTCGGGTTGTTCCCGCTCGATCTCCGCGAGGATCGCGCGCACCTCGGCCTCGGCCTGGGCGACCGTCTCGCCCGGCCGCAGGCGCCGTTCGACCTGCGCCTCGCAGCGGTCAGGCACCACGTTGACCTTGCTGCCGCCCGCAATCACATTCAGCCCGGCGGTCGCCGCGCCGTACTCGGGATCGGCCGAGGCGACCAGGCGCGCATTGAGCGCCTCGATGCCCAGGGCGAAGCGCGCCGCGGGGTAGATCGCGTTGCGGCCGCGTGCGGGCTCGGAGGAGTGGGCGGCGCGCCCGTGGAAGACAAGGCGCCGCCGCAGCGCCCCCCGATGCCCACGCACGACGGTCAGCTCGGTCGGCTCCCCGACGATCGCGAAGTCGAAGCGGTCGTGCGCGGCCAGGTGATCCGTGCCGCTGCCGCCGCTCTCCTCGTCGATGACGCCCGCGAAGACGAGCCGGCCGGCCAGCGGCAGCCCCGACTCGGCGAGGTCAACCACGGCCCGGCAGGCGGCGAGCATGGCGGCGAGCGATCCCTTGGCATCGCAGGCGCCCCGCCCGTAAAGCCGCTCGCCCTCGATCCGGCCGCGTAGAAGCTCGGGCGGGGCGGGTACGGTGTCCATGTGGCTCGTGAGCAGCAGCGCCGGCCCCTTGCCGAAGCGCCACTCGGCCACCACGTTCGGTCGGTCCGGCTTCGGCTCGGGGTAGGCGACCCGAGCGCCGAACGCCTCGGCCTGCGTGCCAAGGTAGCGCGCGACGCCGCCCTCGTTGCCGGGCGGGTTGGCCGTCGGCAGGGCGATCAGCGCCAGCAGGTCGTTGACACAGCGGCGCGCGCCGGCCTCGATCAGCGCCCGGATCGCGCCGTTTACGCGCGGGCTGAACGGATCCTGTTTCACCGCCGGCCACCTCCCAGCCGCGCCCTGGCGCGGTCAATCAGCTCCCACAGCTCGGCGGTGCGCAGCAGCATCGCCGCGAGCAAGTACACCGCCACCCCCACCCCGACCGCGACGGCGAGCTCGAGCACCAGGCCGACGAAGCCGCTCCGACCGAGCGGGTCGAGCCAGTACGCGAGGAGCGCCACCACGCTGCCCATCGCCACGCTCGCCGCAACTGCCTTGCCCGTCGTCGACCAGATCCCGCCCGCACCGCCGGCATCGGTCGCGCCGGCCACGAGCGGGCCGATCGCGCGGCGGACGAGCGCCCACATGATGAGCGTGTGCAGCACGTTCTGCGCGGAGTTGGCGAGCACGAGCCCGGGCATCCCGAGCGGCCCGACCAGCGCGAGCGCGACGCCGAGGTAGACGCCGACCCCGACGAGACCAACCACCATGGGCGTGAGCGTGTCCTTGCGGGCGTAGAAGGCGTTGATCAGCAGTAGGTCGACCGGGACGAACGGGAGCTGCGGCGCATAGAGCAGGAACGCCAGCGCCGTCAGCTCCGTGCCGCCGGCGTCGAAGCGCCCGCGCTCGAAGATCAGCCGCACCATCGGCTCGCGCAGCACGATCAGGCCGACCGTCATCGGCAGGATGAGGAGCGTGGCGAGGCGGATGCCGTAGGCGAGCGTCGCCCGGTAGCGCGCCAGCGCCTCGGCGCGCACCGAGTCGTCGACCGGCGCGTCGGGCGCGAGGTCGGGCGCGAGCCGCGCCAGCGCCGGCAGCACCGCGAACGAGATGCCGGTCGCGACCAGGCCGAGCGGGAGTTGCACGAGGGTCGTGGCGTAACGCATCACCGCCGCGCTCGTGGCCCCGGTGTCGTTGGCGAGCTTGGTGTCGATCATGATGCTGAGCTGCGTGGCGGCCAGGCCGGCCGCCACGGGCAAGTAGTAGCGCACTACGCGCGGCAGCTCCGGGTGCCAGAGCGCGGGCTGCCAGGCGAAACCCGCCCGCAGCAGCCCCGGCCATTGCACCGCCACCTGGAGCAGCGCGCCGAGCACGATCCCGAGCACGACGCCGCTGGCCCCGAGGCCAAGCGCCTGCCCCAGCGCGAGCGCGCCGGCGATCACGCCCAGGTTGTAGAGCGCGGCCGCCGAGGCGCCATAGGCGAACACCTGCCGGGCGTAGAGGGCGCTGGTGACGACCGCCGCGCCCGCGAAGAAGACGAGCGACGGCGCCACCAGCCGGATCAGCGTCGAGGTCTCGGCGACCGCGTCCGGCGGCAGACCGCCAGCGAGCAGCCAGGCCAGCGGATCGGCGAGCGCGACGATGAGCAGCGTGGCGCCGCCGATCAGCACCACGACGGCGTTGAGCACGGCGCTCACCAGCCGCCACGCCTCGGCGCGGTCGCGCCGCTCCGCCCACTCCGAGAAGACTGGGATGAGCGCGGCGCTGATCGCCCCGCCGATGAGGAGGTCGTAGACCATGGTCGGCACGCGCGAGGCGGTGGTGAAGGCGCTGGCGGCTTCGGCATAGCCGAGCGTGCCGCTGATGACCGCCTCGCGCACGACGCCGAGCAGGCGGCTGGCGACGTTGCCCAGCCCGATCACCAGCGCCGCCAGCGCGATCGCGCGCCGGGCCGAGCCGCCCCCTTCGCCGCCCGCTACCGACGACGCCGGCAGCGGCTCGCCTGACGGGCCGCCGCCCTCGGCTGCCGCCGCTGGACCCGCCACCTGCGTCGGCGGCGTGGGCGCGGCCGCGGGGGCGATGGTCGAT
>JBHOQZ010000403.1:0-1904 GCA_042408635.1 Chloroflexota bacterium | reverse complement strand
ATCCAGAGAAGCCCGAGCCGCATCGCGGCCCGCGTGGCCGCGTGGGCGAAGTCGGGGCGGCCCGCGCCCAGCGCCTGGCCCACCAGCGTCGTCGCGGCCAGGCCGACCCCGAAGCCGGGCAGGAACGAGAAGGTGAAGGCGTTGAAGGCGATCCGCTGGGCCGCGAACACGGTCGTCCCGAGCGGCACCACCATCACGCTGTAGAGCAGCATCCCCACGGCGATGATGAGCTGCTCGGCCGAGGCAGGCAGCCCGAGCCGGAGCACGCGCCACATCTGCCCGAGGTCGGGCGTCCACCCGGCGCGCCCGCGCAGCGTGAGCCCCGAGCCGGGCGCCAGGCGCCAGAGCGGCACCAGCAACAGGCAGCAGCCGACGAACCGGCTCGCCACCGCCGCCCAGGCCGCGCCGTCGGCGCCAAGCTGCGGCAGGCCGAGCTCGCCGAAGACGAGCCCGTAGGCGACGGCGGCGTTGATCACGATGATTGCCCCAGTGGCGATCATCGGGGAGCGGCTGTCGCCCGCGCCGCGCAATGCCGCCCCGAGCAAGAACATAAGCAGCAGAAACAGCATGCCGCCCATGTTGATGCGCAGGTAGCTCGCGCCGATCTCGGTGGCCTCCGACTCCAGCCCAAAGACGTCTACCAGCGCCCCCGCGAAGGCGAACGCCAGCAAGCCCAGCACCAGCCCTGCCGCCGTGCCCATCAGAACCGACTGCTTGAGCGTGTGGTTGGCCTGGTCGTGCTTACCGGCGCCGATCGCCTGGGCGATGAGCACCGTTGTGCCCACTGCGAGCGCCGCCACCGCACTCTGGCCGAGCCAGGTAAGCTGGGTGGCCGTGCCCACGCCCGCCAGCGCCACCGGGCCGAGGCGGCCGATCAGCGCCACGCTGACCGTTTCGAGGAACGTTTGGAACAGGTTCTCCAGGATGATCGGCCACGACAGGCGCCGCACCGCCGCCGGCATCTCCTCCGGTCGCTCGGGCAGGACGCGCGCGCGCGACCGGGCGCGCGGCGCACCCGTGGATGTCTCGTCGGGCTGCTCGCTAGCCGGGGGCTGGCTAACGGACTGGCGGACGGGCCGAACGGTCGACGTGACGGCACGCAACGACGGGGGAGTTTCGGGTTGGGTCACGGCCGGGGAGAGCTCCTTGAAGACGGGGCTCCTTTGCCCCTCGAGCCATCCTAGCACAGCGCGCCCGACCCGCGGCGACACCCCTCAGCCGGCGGCGTGGACTACCTGGCGCGCGGCGCGGGGGGTCGATCCGGCCGGTGCGTCTCGGGTGCGAAGAGCGCGAACAGGACCGTGGAAGCCAGGAGCAACGCCCCGGTTCCGACCAGGGCGGAGTCGGAGCCGTAGACATCGCCCACGAAGCCCAGCAGCACCGGGCCGATGACGTAGCCGAAATCCGCGATCATGCGGTAGCTGCCCAGCAGCGAGGCAGCGCTCCCGCTGGGGGCGAGGTCGACCACGTAGGCAGCCGGCGCGCTGCTGCTGAGCCCGACCGACAGCGCCCAAACGAGCGCCGCCCCGAGGAACCAGCCATAGCTGGGCGCCAGGGCGAAGGCGGCGAGCGCGAGGGCGCTGAGCACGGTCGAGGGCACGATCACGATCTTGCGCCCGAACCGGTCGGCGAGCCAGCCCGACGGATAGGCGAGGAAGAAGCCGAAGACCTGCGCCAGCCCGAGCGCCAGGCCGATCTGGTCGGGCTGAAGGCCGAGCCGGACGCTGCCCACCAGCGGCACCACCCCGAAGAGCGCCCCGGTCCGCGCGAAGAAGGTGGCGAAGCTCACCAGGCTGACCAGCAGGAACCCGGTCTGCCCACGCAGCGCGCCCGCCCAGCCGCGCCAGCGGGGGCGCGCGGCCGCGGCCGCGTCCGTTGTCACCTGCGGCCGCGACCGCTCGGCC
>JBHOQZ010000397.1:0-1779 GCA_042408635.1 Chloroflexota bacterium | reverse complement strand
TGATCCGGCGGGCGCGGCGCTCGCGGGGGCGGTGGGGGCCGCCCCCGCCGGCTGGCCGGGCGCGACCATGAGCGTGAGGTAGGTGCCGACTGCCCAGCCGAGCGCGATCGGGCTGTCCTCGCGGGCGAGGCGCCACCAGCTCTGCCCGTCCGCCGCCTTTGGCCCCTCTAGCAGCTTGACCCGCGTGCCCTCCGCCAGCGTCGAGACGACCGGTGCGCTCAGCCCCGGCTCGGCCCGGACGTTGAGCGGGTCGGGCGCGACGCCGCGCACCTGGGCGATGCCGCCCGCCTGGAGCTCCAGCGCCTGCGGCGCGGGCGCGCCGCTGGCGGGAGCGGGTGAGAGTACCGAGGCGGCGAGGAGGAGCGCGACGAGCGCGCAGACCAACGAACCGTGACGCTGCATGTGTCCCCTTCCCAGCCAGGGAGAGATGCCCCCGCTCGCAGAGTGCCTGCGAGGTCTCACTCGGCGGCAGGCCCGGCCCCCGGGTGGCCCGTCGCGGCGCCCGGACGATCCGCCTCGTCGGGCACTGGCACCGCGGCGGTCGCCTCGCGCTGACCGGACAGAGGACAGCGCAGGCCGCCGGGTCGCGGGCGATCCAATTCGGCGCGAGTGTAGCAGGCGCCGGCTCGCGAGGGAAGGGGTTTAGATGCGGTTGTGCTGGGTGTGGTCGAGGGGATCAAGGAAACAGCAGGAACTGGAGGCCGCTCAGCACGAGCACCGCCTCGACCAGCCAGGGAAAGAGGTGCTCGGGTAGACGGTCGAGGAGCCGCTTGCCAATAGAGGTGCCCGCGATCATCACGAGCCCGATGCCTGTGCCCAGCGCGAGTGCCCCGGGGCCGACGAGTGCATAGCTGCCGTAGACACCGATCTTGACCGCGTGCATAAGCGCGGCCGTGAGCGCCTCGGTGCCGATATAGGCACCCTTGACGAGCCCGTAGCTGAGGAAGAACGGCGCGGCGAGCGGCCCGACGCTGCCGACCAGTGCCGAGAGCAGCCCGGAGGCTGCTCCCAAACCGGCGAAGCCCCGCAAAACGAGCCGTGCGTGGCGCCCGGGCCCCGTGTGGCGGTAGGCCACCGAGACCAGCAGGAAGAGCCCCAGCAGCCGGCGTAGCTGCTCGGCCGGCGCGGCGGCGAAGAACGCCGCACCCAGCACCGCGCACGGCACCGCGCCCAGCGCGAACCACCCGACTACCGGCCACTCCAGCTCATGTCGGTTGAACCAAACGCGCGCCAGGTTGCCGATAAGCTGGGCAACCGTGAGGATCGGCACCGCCTCGCGCACGCCGAACGCCCAGACGAGCAGCGGCAGCAGCACCACCGCGCCGCCAAAGCCGGCCACTGCGGCGAGCGTGCTGGCGAGCAGCGCCACCACCACGATTGCCAGCAGCGCTAATGCGCCTTCCACGTACCTGCTCCTGGTTGATCGGCGTCCGGTCCCTTGCACGCCTCCGCGCCCGGCCGGAGCGAGGGACCACCCAGCCCATCGCATGTCGACTGGATTATAGGGCAGGCAGCACTGTGTCGGGCAGCGACCGAGTGACTTGGGTGGCAGCGCCCGTCGGCTCGCGGGCGGCGTGACGGCTGTCATAGCGGCGGCTTCCCGGGCCGGCTGGGGCACTTGCTTGACAACGGTTCGTCGAACGCGCCACACTCCCCCTGGATGTGCCCGGGACGTCGAGGCGGGGGCGCGGATCGGGCGCGGTCGGGCGAGTCGGGGAAGGGGCAGACGCGCCGCCGACGGTTCGGGCTGGGGCTGGTGGTGCTCGCGGCCGGGCTCGG
>JBHOQZ010000395.1:0-1054 GCA_042408635.1 Chloroflexota bacterium | reverse complement strand
CCGAAGAAGAACTGCTGGTTCGTCGTCTCCTGCCCGCCGGTGGCGGTGCGGTTGATGAACGACGTCTTCTCCATCTTGAAGGGTAGGAAGGTGTTGGCGTCGAGCCAGATGCGGTTGCGGTAGCGGTAGCCGGGCGAGCCGACCTCGTCGGTACCGAGCTGGTCGTACTCGACCACCTTGTACGCCTTGCCGTCGATCACGTCGTCGCCCACGACCCGGGCGTTGAACGCCGAGCCGAAGACGGCGTTGGGGCTGGGAAAGCTGTACGAGGTGCCCGGCCGCTGGAGGCCCCTCTCCCAGCTCCCGTCCGGCCGCTGCTTGAACCACTCGTTGGCGATGTCCATGTCGCGCACGGGCTTGGTGTCGACGCCGTTCTCGAAGCGCGTGCCGACCGTGCCCTCGCGCAGCCGCGCGTTCGGCGCCTTGTAGCGCAGCGTGTAGCGCTCCACCATCACCGTGTCGGCTGTGCGCGGCTCGACGTAGCGCCCGTAGATCTCCTCGCGCATCGAGGTTAGCGCCGCGATCGCCTGGCGCGACTGGTTCATCAGGCTGACGGCGTCGGGCTCCGAGGCGAGGCGGGCGCTGCTGTCGGGCATGGGCAGGTCGGGCAGCTTGAGCGCGCCGGTGGGCACCGGCGGCGGGGCGGGGTACTGCCCATCGGGCCGGTTGGTCGTCACCGGGGCCATGAAGGCGGCCGCGGTCGGCGCCGCGCGCACGCTTGCCACCTCGGCGGTCGGGATCGGCTGGCCGGCAACGGCGGTCTGCATCACCTCGGGTACGCGCGGCGTCGGCGGCACGGGCGGGATGATCTGGCCGTCGGTGATCTCGATCGGTGTCGGCTTGGCCGGGGTGCGGCCGGGAATGGCACCGGGGTTGAACGCCAGCGCGCCAAAGGCGGCCGCGATCACCGCGACTACCACGATCAGCGGCCCCCAGGTCTGGAGGAAGCCGGGCTGGCGGTGGATCGCCTTCGCCCGCCCGCGCGGGCGCGGTACGCTCGGGCGCGGCGGCTCGGCCGCGGCGGTGCTGCTCGGGCGCGGGGCGGGCGGCTCGG
>JBHOQZ010000388.1:0-1402 GCA_042408635.1 Chloroflexota bacterium | reverse complement strand
CGCCAGGGCCGGCGCCGGCTCGACCTCGGCCCCGGCCAGCCCCTCCAGCGCGTCCGCCGCTGAGCGGGGGTCGCCGAGGGCGCCGCTGAGTGCCAGGCTCTCGCGGTGGAGTGCAGCGGCGCGCCCCCGGTCGCCCGCCGCCAGCGCGGCATCCCCCAGGCGCGTCAGCGCCAGGGCGATCCCCCAGGTATGCCCCAGCCGCCGGAACCGCTCGAGTCCCTCCTCGGCGAGCGCGGCGGCCCGCACCGGGTCGCCCGCCGCCTGCATCGCCTCGCCGAAGGCGGTGAGGACGAAGGCGAGCGCGTAGGCGTTGCCGTCGGCGCGGGCCAGGGGCAGCGCCGCCTCGAACAGCCGGATCGCGCGGGCGTGGTCGCCCTGCTCGTACGCCGTGATGCCGAGGTTGTGGAGGACCCCGACGACGCCGCTCCGGTTCCCGTGCGCCCGGCGGATCGCCAGGCAGGCCTCGAAGAGCGCCTCGGCGCGGGCGTAGTCGCCCTGCACGCGGGCGAGGACGGCCGTGAAGTGCAGCAGCCAGGCTCGCCGCAGTGGCGGGATCGGGGGCAGGTCCGCGCTAGGGGCGGCGGCCGGGTCGGTCAGGGCCAGGACCGCCTCCAGCCAGCGGCGCCCCTCGGCCAGATGGCCGCGCGTGACCCAAACGCGCCAGAGCACGGACGCGAAGCGCACCGCCGTGTCCACCTCGCGCCGCTCGAGTGCCCAGGCCAGCGCCGCGCGCAGGTTGTCGCCGTCCGCCTCCAGCCGCGCCAGCCACGCCCCCTCCTCGGGGCCGACGAGGTGGGGCTGCGCCGCCTCGACCAGCGCGAGGAAGTGCGCG
Source organism: Chloroflexota bacterium (assembly GCA_042408635.1). Classification (GTDB taxonomy): domain Bacteria; phylum Chloroflexota; class UBA6077; order FW602-bin22; family JBHOQZ01; genus JBHOQZ01. The sequence continues at coordinate 570 of JBHOQZ010000388.1, read as the reverse complement.
ACGTGGCGCCGGCGAACCACCTCCGCCTCGCCGCTCGCCGCCAGCCGCTCCGCGGCGTACTCGCGCACCGTCTCCAGCAGCCCGTAGCGCGGCTCGCCCGCCTCGGCTGCTGGCGTCGGCTGGACCAGGCTCGCGTCGACCAGCGCGGCCAGTCCTGGGAGGACCCCCGGCGCACCCTCGGGCGCGCAGACCGCCTCGGCCGCCCCCAGCGCCCAGCCGCCGGCGAAGACGGCCAGGCGGCGCAGCAGCACCCGCTCGTCGGGGGCAAGCAGGTCGTGGCTCCAGGCGAGGGTATCGCGCAAGGTGCGCTGCCGCGCCGGCAGGTCGCGCGCTCCGCCCGCCAGCAGGGGCAATGCGCGGTCGAGCCGCGCCAGCAGCGCGGCCGGGGGGAGGGTCTTGACCCAGGCGGCGGCCAGCTCGATCGCCAGCGGCAGCCCGTCGAGGCGGCGGCAGATCGCCCCGACTGCACCCGCCGTGTCGGGGGTGAGCGTAAAGCCCGGGGCGACGGCACCGGCCCGTTGCGCGAAGAGCACCACCGCCGGCAGCCGCGCCACCGCGTCAGGATCGGCG
>JBHOQZ010000380.1:0-5591 GCA_042408635.1 Chloroflexota bacterium | reverse complement strand
GGCAGCGGCGTCCGGCCCGGGGTGCGCAGCCCGCGGCGCGCAGCCCGCGGCGCGCAGCCCGCGGCGCGGGGGCATGGCCTGACCGAGCCGGCCGGGACGCGGGATTCGGTGCCGGGAGCGCCTGGGCGGCCGGGACGCGAGCGGGCTTCGGGTAGCTGGCGCTCGTGCTTCGGGTAGCCGACGCTGGTGGCGACCGCCCCCACGTACCGCTCGCTCAGCCCGGCCAGCACCGGGCGCGGAAGCCGCAGCGTGGGCAGGTCTCGGCCGACCAGCAGGCAGGTGGCGGTCTGTCGCTGCGGAGGTGGTCGCGCATCGCGGCGAGGGCGTCGAGCACCTCCCGTTCGAGCCGCCGGTCGAACGGGACGGTGACGCGCTGCCCGCCGGCCAGCACGACGACAGCGAACGGCGGCCGCACACCGTAGACCTCCTCGACGAGCAGGCAGAGCGCCCCCGCCTGGAGGGTGTGCGACCGCCGGAGGCGCCGTGCCGACGGCTTGTGCTCGACCGGCACGAGCGCGCGGCCGACCCGCAGCAGGTGGTCGGGCCGGCCGACGAGGTGCAGCCGCGCCGACCGCAGCGTTGGCGAGCCGAGGCGCGAGTCGTCGGCCGCGATGGGTGCGCCGAGATCGAGGCCCAGGCGCCGGGCCTGCCACGCCCGCCACCGGTGCAGGAGCAGCGCCGCCAGAAGCGTCGACACAGCCAGGAGCAGGCCCAGCACGACCGGATCGGGTAGCCGCTCACCCACGGCCCGCACCTCCAGCGCCACTGCAATTGCACCTCGACCTGGTAGCCGCCTCAGCCCCCCACACCGGGATCGCGCACCTCCGGCACCAGTGCGACCGTCCTCCCCGGCGCCTGCGGGGTGGGTTGGACGGCAGCAGCACGTCCAGGCGACATGGACCGTCGCGCTCTGCCTGCCCTATACTGACACCGTGACGATCAAGCGAATGGACCACGTCAGCGTCGTCGTCGACGATCTGGCGGTCGCCATCGCCTTCTTCACCGAACTCGGCTTGGCGGTGGAAGGCGAGGCGGCGGTCGAGGGCCCCTGGGTGGACTGCGTCAACAGGCTCGAAGGTGTCCAGGTCGACATCGTGATGATGCGGACCCCGAATGGGCACGGGCGGCTCGAGCTGACGAGGTTTCGCCATCCCAAACTGGTCGAGATCGAACCGGCGATGGCACCGCCGAATGCGCTGGGCCTCCGGAGCGTCATGTTTACCGTCGAAAGCGTCGATGACACTGTCGCGCGGATGCGCGCCCACGGCGCCGAACTCGTCGGCGAAGTGGCCCAATACGAGAACCTGTACCGGATCTGCTACATGCGGGGTCCCGGGGGCATCATCGTCGCGCTGGCTGAAGAGCTCTTCTGAAGCGTTCACCGCTTCGTCACGGCTCCCATCGTTAAGGATCAATTGCGTCCCAACAGAACGAGCAGGGCGACCAGCAGGAGCAGCCCGAACGCCAAGGCGAACAGGAGTCGACAGAGGAGCGCTACCGCGCGCAGGGCATCGCTCGCGCGGCCGATCTGGCGATGCGTCCGCCGACCGGCGCGACGGCGCTCGGCCGCTTCGGCGACGACCGGCACAGCCAGCCGCTCCAGGTACCAGGCGCGCGGGCAGAAGCCGAACGAGCCGACCTCGGAGGCGCTCAACCAGCCGGCTTCCGCCCCGACCCCTCGATCCATCTGTCGCCGCATCTCGTTCGAGCCTAGCACGCGCGGGGCGGCTCACGGCAGCACCCGGTTAACATCTCGCCCTCTGCCCGGGCCGGCCGGGGACGACGGCGTGCCGATTCCGCCTGCGCGCGGGCCGCAACAGCCTTCGAGGCGCGCGACAGCCCGCGCGGCCCGTGCTAGGATGGTGGCTGTGCGCGCGAATCCAGACCGCGGGGGCACCGACCGACCAGCCAGCGCGGCGGCGTCGGGGCGGTCGCTCGGGTGCCCGACCTCCTACTACCCTCGATGCCCTTGATCCGACCCCATCGCGTGGTGCCGGAGCGCGTCGCGCGGCGGCTGGCGGTGCGGCTGCGCCATCCGCTGCGGCAGGCCCTGGTCGCGCTCGAATGGACCGCCACGGATGGACAGCTCTGGCAGGGCGGGTCGTGGCAGGCGGCCGAGCGGCTGCCGCTGCGCGCCGCCACCGACCCGTTCGCCATCGCGGCGGCCGGCCCCGGTCGCTGCCACGCCCGGCTCGTCGGGCGCCTCCTCTGGGCTGCCCGCGATCGCGGCGGCACGGTCTTCCGTCTCCTGGCCGAGCAACCGGACGGCAGCGGCCGCGGCATGCAGATCGACGGGCGGGCCGATGGCCTGCCCTTCGGCCCGGCCGAGCCGCTGCGGGTGCCCGACCACCCGGTCGCAATCGCCGGGCTGCTGCGTGCGGTGCCCGACCTCGACCAGCGTGGCCGCTATACCCGCCTGTTCATCGAGGCGACCGCGGTCGACCTGCGCCCGCAGCCCTCGACCGCGCGCACGCCCGAGGCGCGGCTGCGGCAGGCGGTCGAGTACCTCTACAGCTTCAACGCGCGCGAGCCGCGCCTCTACTTCCGCGACTACCGCTACGACCCGGCCACGCGCACGCTGCACCTGAGCGACTGGAGCGCCGGCGACGCCGGCCTCGCCTTCGTGCTGGCGCGCGGCCTGGCCGACCGGCCCGAGGTCGACACCCTGATCGTCGAGTGCTACGACTACCCGCCCGAGCGCGCGGGCGAGCCGGCCGGTCCGCGCCAGCGTTTCCACGCGCGCTTCCGGCGCGAGCGGCTGGCCGGCGTGCACTGGGAGCACGCCTACCCTTCGACGCTGCGGCTGCTGGCCGATGAGTGGCGCCAGCCGCGCGGCCTCGGCGGGCAGGACTTCCGCGGCCTCGACCCGGCGCCCGCCGCTCCGGTAGGCGCCGCAGCGCGCTCGCTGCCGGTCACCGGCGGCACCTGGTCCCCCGATGGGGCGGATCGGCCGGCGCCGGAACAGTTCTTGCCGCGCCCACCCGTCTTGTAGCTGGCGCCGAGCCGACGCCGCTCCGGGTGCCCCTGACCGGCATGGGCGGCGGCGCGGCCGCGCCGGGTTGGGTAGGGAGACCAGATCACGTGAGTCGACGTGTTGCGTCCAGACGGATCGCAGCCCTCGTGATCCTCAGCAGGCTGTTCGCGGTCAACCCGGCGCTGCCGGCGGTGACGACCCAACCACCGGAAGCGGTCGCGTCTGCCGACGGAGTCCGAGCAACCCGGTCGGCCGACCAATCGGTGCTGGTTGCCCTCGCGGGGGGATCGGAGGCACCGAGGACGCCGCTGTCCGCAGCGATTGGCTGCGGGGAACTCGTCGCGCGCGACTTCTCGGGGCTACGCGATGCCTCGCTGCGCGTCAGTTCGGCGACGGACGTCGAGGCGAGCGGCAGCGATCTGGCCTACTGCCGGGAGGAGGGCACCGTCGCATTGAACGCCCGGTTCGTGCTGCAACTGCCCCGCAGCGGCCGGACTGGCACCTGATTCCAGAGCGGCTGCGGCAGCTTCTGCGGTAACCTCAACCTGAGCGCCGACTGCTGGCAAGCGTTCAGCCACGGCGCCGCCATCGGCTACAGCGATCTCGGCACCACGGGCATGACCGCCCTGTCCTGGGCGCTCACCGAGGGGGCCCGGCTTGACTTCACCTACGCCGCGAACCACGGGTTGGCCGTCTCCGTCAGGGCGATCGCGGTGGCCTACTGCGGTCAGGCCCCACGCTATAGCTACTTCATCGGCTGCTCGGACGGTGGGCGCGAGGCGTTGATGGAGGCGCAGCGCTTCCCGGAGGACTTCGACGGCGTCGTCGCGGGCGCGCCCGCCTACCTGCTCGCCTTCCTGAACTCCTACAAGCACGCCTGGCAGTAGGGGGCCAACACCGATGCCCAGGGCCCGCCGATCATCACCGCGGCCAAGGCGACCGTCCTGCACCGGGCGGTGATCGCTGCCTGCGACGCGCTCGATGGGGCAACCGACGCGTTAATCTTCGACCCGCGCGACTGCACGTTCGATCCGGCGACGCTGCTCTGCCCGAACGCCACCGACGCGCCTGACCGCCTGACTCGAGTCCAGGTCGAAGCCACCAGCGGTTCGCGCGGCTCTTCATGTTCCCGGGCGTCTACCACCGCTCGGGCGGCGAGGGCCCGAGTCATTGGGACATGGTGACCCCGATCAGCGACTGGGTGGATCGCGGGATCGCCCCAACCCGGGTCATCGCGACCCAGTACGAGGGCGACCTGACGACGGCGGGCGGCGGCTTCGAGAACCCGACCCAGGTCGTCGCACCGCCCACCGGCGCACCGACCGGCGCACTGCAGCCGACCCCGTCGACCGCTACGACGCCGGCCCAGCCCCAGCCGCCCGCGGGAGCAGCGGGTGGGGCGCCGACCGGCCGCGTCGTGCGGACGCTCCCCCACCTTCCCCTACCCGCTGCGGCCGCGCTACACGGGCGCCGGCGACATGGACCAGGCGCAGAGCTACGTGCCGGGCCGCCGGCCGTCTCGACCCGGGACGACCTCGACTGGCTGGGCAAGGGCCTCGTCAGCGGCTACAGCAAGTGAGGCATGAGGTGCGCCCGCCCACGGGTGATGGCGATTGTCGACCCTCCTGCGCGGCCCGGCAACCGGCGCTACCCCAGAGCGGCGTTGACCACGGCAGGCTTAGCGCTTGACGGCGGTGACGCCGAACGCCTCGGGCCGCCTGACGACGCGCTCGAAGCCGGCTGCCTCCAGCCGCCGGATCACGCCCTGCGTGGTGCGCGCGCCCGACTTGCTGGCGGGATCCCCGATGTAGTGGAAGAGACGCCCGCCCCGGCGCAGCACGCGGACGAGCTCGGCGTAGAAGTCGCCCGAGTAGAGCTCGCCCGCCAGCGCGAACATCGGCGGGTCGTGGATGATCCGCGTGAAGCTCTCGGCCTCGAAGGTGGGCAGTACCTCGACGGCGTCGCCCACGATCTGCCGGATGCGCGGGTTGGCGAACAGGTCGCGCGACCAGGGATTGAGCCGCGCCACCGCCAGCCCCGCCGGATCGAGCTCGATCGTGACCACCTCGTCCGCCGTGCGGGCGGCCTCGATGGCGGTGTAGCCGAGCCCGGTCGCCGTGTCGAGCACGCGCCCGATGAGCGGCGCGATCGTGCGCACCTTGTTGAGGGTGTCGCGGTAAGGGTCGGTGTCCTTGATGCGGTGCATCGGCAGGCCCGAGACGAGCATGGTCGGCGCGCCCGCGGTCGGGTAGAGGGTGCGGACCCAGCCGGTCGCCTCCGAAAACGCCTGGATCTCGGTCGCGGCGCCGTCCTCGACCAGGAAACACTTCGTCTCGCTCGCCGCGATTCGCTCGACCTCGGCCCAGGGCAGCCGCCCCCCGCCCGGGAACGCGACGCCGGCCGCGTCGAGCCGGACCGCGACCGTCGAGCGGCCGAGATCGGGTGAGATCTCGAGCTCGCTCCGCCCCTGACGCCGGGCATCGAGGAGCGGCCGCGCCTGGTAGTGCGACAGCACCACCGACGCGGGCGGCAACGGGAGATCGGGCTCGGCCGTTGAGACGGTCATCGAGGTCCGCCGGGCGCGCCGGCGGCTACTCGACCGCGGCGGCGCGCTCGA
>JBHOQZ010000364.1:0-1537 GCA_042408635.1 Chloroflexota bacterium | reverse complement strand
GCGAGCTGGCGGCAGACCTCGGTCAGCACCCAATCGCCGATCGTCACGATCAGACCGCTCGCCTCGGCGTCGGGGATGAACTCGGCCGGCAGGAGCAGGCCGCGCTGCGGGTGCTGCCAGCGCAGGAGCGCCTCGAAGCCGACGATCAGCCCGGTCTGGAGGTCGACGATCGGCTGGTAGCGCAGGCGGAGTTCGCCGGTCTCCAGCGCGCGGCGCAGGTCGGAGTCGAGCCGGAGCTGCGCGAGGATCCGCTCCTGCAGCGCCAGGTCGAAGACCGCGTACTGCCCAGGACCAGTCGCTTTGGCGCTGTACATTGCGGTGTCGGCGTCGCGCAGCACGTCCTGCGGCCAGGCATACCCCAGCTCGCTCGACGCGATGCCGATGCTGGCGCTCGTGTACAGGGGCTGGCCGCCGAGGTCGAAAGGGGCGCCCAGCGCGCGCAGCACCCGCTCGGCCACCCGCACCGCGTCGCCTGGTTCGCGGATGTCGTCGAGTAGGATCGCGAATTCGTCGCCGCCCAGGCGGGCCACGGTGTCGACGGGGCGCAGACAGCGCTCGAGCCGGCGTGCGATCGCGCTCAGCAGCGAGTCGCCGGCCAGGTGGCCGAGGCTGTCATTGACGCCCTTGAAGTCGTCCAGATCGAGGAACAGGACGGCGAAGGCGAAATCGCCCTGCTTCGAGCGCGCGATGCTCCGGCCGAGCCGGTCGATGAAGAGCACGCGGTTGGGCAGGCCGGTGAGGGGATCGTGGTAGGCGTCGGGCAAGGGCGGCTGCTCCTGCAGCTTGCGGTCGGTGATGTCGATCTGGGTGCCCGCCAGGCGGACCGGCCGACCGGCGGCATCGCGCGACGCGACACCGCGCGCCAGCATCCAGCGATAGGCGCCGTCGCGGTGCAGCAACCGGTACTCACACTCGAAATGGGCCGTCGCCCCGTCGAGGTGCGCCCCGAGCGCGGCCTGCACGCGCGGCGCGTCCTCGGGGTGGAGGCGCCCGAGCCACTCGTCGGGTGCGTCGCCGACCTCGAGCTCGTCCAGGCCCAGCATCGCCTTCCAACGCGGCGAGAGGTAGAGGCGGTCGGCGCGCAGATCCCAGTCCCAGACCGCGTCCGACTCGGGCCGCCCACGCCCGCCGACCGGCTCCGGCAGAGCCGGCAGCACCGGCAACCGCGCCCGTGCCTCGCGCAGCGCCAGCTCCTCGAGGGCGCGACCGAGGGCGCGGGCGAGGAGGTCGACCAGCGCGAGGTCGGCCGGCGTGAACGGGGCGGCGCCCGGCGCCGTGTCGGCGAAGGCGAGCGCGCCGACGCTGGTTCCCTCGACCGCGAAGGGCGCGCCCAGGTACCGCCGCAGGTGGGCCACGCGCGCCAGCCAGCGACCCCGCAGCGCCGGGTCGGACTCGATATCGTCCAGGGCAAGCGGCGTTTCCCGCTCGAGCACGAGCTGGCAGAATGTATCGGCGGGATCGAAGCTGCGCCCGGCCGCGAGCAGCGGCGAGGTGGCGCGGCTGGCCCGCACGCGGTACCGGTCGCCCGAGAGCTGGC